>DGBL01000033.1 GCA_002384315.1 Micrococcaceae bacterium UBA4005
CCGCCGGTAACGCCTGCAGGGCGCGCGCGTTGGCGATAGTCGCCCGTATTTTCGCCTGGTTCCGCACGATGCCCGCGTCTGCCAGGAGACGGGCGACGTCGTCGTCGTCAAAGGCGGCGACCGCCGCGGGGTCGAAGCCGTGCCACGCCTCTCGGAACGCTGGCCGCTTGCGCAGGATCGTTATCCAGCTCAGGCCCGACTGGAACGCCTCCAGGCTGAGCCGTTCGAACAATTCGCGTTCGCCGCTGACGGCGCGCCCCCATTCGAGGTCATGGTAGGACTCATGGTCCGGGCCCGCGAGTGCCCACGGGCAGCGAAGCCGCCCGTCTGCGCCAGCCAGCGCGCCGCTCACGGCGCCACCTCCCCGGTGGCAACACTGGCCTTGCGCAGTCGCGCGATTTCTTCATCGCGCGCTGCGAGCGCGACGGCGAGCGAGTCGAGTACCTCGTCCACCTGATCCATGCGGTAACCGCGCAGGCCTACCGAAAAACGGAGCTCGTGGAGATCCGCCGCAACCGGCTGTGCGGGCAACAATACTGCCGGCAGCGACGCGACAGGTTCCACCAGGCCCGGGTCTGCGCCGAAGACCGCTGCGCCGCTCTGCCGACCCTCCGGCACCCGGCGTCCTGGCATGCTCCACCCCGACGCCGCCACCGCAGCCAGACCGAGGACGAGTACAGCGAGGAAAACCAGAAAAATACTCACCTCCTCATGGTGCCAGAAATGCCCTCCCAAGATGCATTGGGAAATCCGGGACAAGTCCCTCACCCTTTGGTTGCTCTTGAGTCACAATGTCCCGGTTGCGGCGCGTAGTTGTTGCGTGCGGGGAATCATTCGCTACATTCTAAGGATGACCAGTGCTCCGCAACCGTCCGCTCCGGCACCGAGCCAGACACCGCTCGTAGACCTGAAAAACGTCAACAAGCATTTCGGTGACTTACACGTGCTGCGGGACATCAACCTGACAGTCGCCCGCGGCGAGGTCATAGTGGTCATCGGCCCCTCCGGCTCGGGAAAGTCCACCCTCTGCCGCGCCATCAACCGACTGGAGACCATTGACGACGGCGAAATCCGCATCGATGGGAAGGCTCTGCCTGCAGAAGGCAAAGCGCTGGCCAAGCTTCGTGCCGACGTCGGCATGGTGTTTCAGTCCTTCAACCTGTTCGCCCACAAGTCCATCCTCGAAAACGTCACCCTGGGCCCGATCAAGGTCAAGGGGATGAAGTCCGCGGAAGCCAAAGAACTCGCGATGAGCCTCCTCAAGCGCGTAGGGGTGGACAACCAGGCGCAAAAGCTACCCGCACAGCTCTCCGGGGGCCAGCAGCAGCGGGTTGCCATCGCCCGCGCCCTAGCCATGAAGCCAAAGGTTATGCTCTTTGACGAGCCAACCTCGGCACTGGATCCGGAGATGATCAANNGGCATGACCATGATCGTCGTGACCCATGAGATGGGTTTCGCCCGGAAAGCTGCGGACCGCGTCATCTTCATGGCCGATGGCCAGATTGTCGAGGAGGCCACCCCTGAAGAGTTCTTCACCAACCCCACCAGCGAGCGGGCAAAGGATTTCCTCGGCAAGATCCTCGCCCACTAATCCCCACACGCATCACTGAACAACGCATTATCCCAGGCCCCCACCAGGAGGCCGCAACACAAGGAGAAGTTATGCGCAGCACCCGATACGCAGTAGCCGCGACCATGGCGGTCGCTGCCCTCACTCTGTCCGCATGCGGCGGCGGGGACGACGGCGGCAGTGACAGCAGCGACGCTGCCAGCGACAGCATCCGCATCGGCATCAAGTTCGACCAGCCCGGTCTGGGCTTCGACGAAGGCGGTTCCTACTCCGGCTTCGACGTGGATGTCGCCAAGTACGTGGCCCAGGAACTCGGCTATTCAGAAGACAAGATCGAATGGGTCGAAGCGCCCTCCGCCAACCGCGAAAACCTGCTCGCCAACGGCCAGGTGGACATGATCTTCGCGACCTACTCCATCACGGACACCCGCAAGGAAACCGTCGACTTCGCCGGACCGTACTTCATCGCCGGCCAGGACCTGCTCGTTCCAACGGACAGCGACATCACCGGACCCGACGACCTCGATGGTAAGAACCTCTGCTCGGTCACCGGGTCCACCTCGGCCGAGAAGATCAAGGAAGAAGTCCCCGGCGTCAACCTCGTTGAGCAGCCGGGCTACGCCGAGTGCGTGAGTGTCATGAGCGGCGGGCAGATCGACGCCGTCACTACCGATGACATCATTCTCGCCGGCCTCGCAGCACAGGAATCCAACGCAGGCCAGTTCAAGGTCGTTGGCAATCCGTTCTCCGAAGAGCGTTACGGCGTGGGCATCCCCAAGGGCAGCTCAAACTGCGAAGCCATCAACACGGCCATCACCAAGATGATCGACGACGGAGCCTGGGAAGAAGCCATCACGGCAAATACCGAAGGCGCCGACTACACCTACAATGCCGATCTGAACCCACCGGAACCTGAGGCCTGCGCCTAGGACACCTCGATTCTGGCAGGGCGGCCCGAACATGCGCCGCCCTGCCAGGACAACCATCAACGCCAAGGAAGAGGTGAGCCGTGGAAAACTACCTGTCGCTGTTCGAGACCTACAACGTACCAGCGGCGTTCTGGGTCAATATCCAGCTCACATTCTGGGCGGCGATCTGGGCGCTGGCGCTGGGGACACTGCTTGCCCTGATGCGGATCTCTCCCATCGCGAGCCTGCAGTGGATCGGGGCGAGCTATGTCAACATCTTCCGCAATACCCCGCTGACCATTATCATCGCCTTCGGCGTTCTCGGACTGTTCGGCCAGCTCCAGGTCAGCCTCACCGAGGATTTCAACCTCAATTTCTTCCGGCTCGCCATTCTCGGGTTGTCCGTATATCACGCAGCTTTCGTCTGCGAGGCGATCCGAAGCGGGGTAAACACCGTACCCTTGGGACAAGCTGAAGCCGCCCGCGCTATCGGGCTCAGCTTCCTGCCCGCAGCCCGGCTGGTCATCCTACCGCAGGCCTTCCGCGGAGCGATCGCACCGCTGGGTAATGTGCTGATCGCCCTGATCAAGAATTCCACCGTCGCGGCAGCCGGATCAGTCGCCGCCGAATCGGCCAGCCTGATGAAAACCATGATCGAATTCCGCGGAGACCTCGTGATTCCCATCTTCCTGACGTTCGCCGTCGGCTTCGTCATCATCGTGATCCCTGTCGGCCTGCTGACCACCTGGGCCTCGCGGAAACTGGCGGTGGCGCGATGAGTGTCCAGCAAGTCCTCTTCGACGCCCCCGGACCCAAGGCCCGCAGGAACATCCTGGTCGGCAATATCATCGGCGTCCTGCTGATCGCCGCGATCCTCACCTACCTGGTGATCGCCCTAGGCGACAAAGGCCAGCTCACGGCGGCGAAATGGACGCCCTTCCTGGAATCCCGCAGCTGGGAATTCTTCATCCTTCCGGGACTGCTGAACACGCTGAAAGCAGCAGCGATCGCCGTCGTTACCTCGATCGCCGTCGGACTGCTGCTGGGGATCGGCAGGCTCTCGCATCTCGCTCCGCTACGCTGGCTCGCTGGCCTGATTGTAGAATTCTTCCGGGCCGTTCCCGTGTTGCTGATGATGATTTTTTTCTGGCTTGCGCTGGGCCGGAACAACCTCGTCGACGACCCGACCTTCGTGGCCGTCATCCTCGCACTGACCCTCTACAACGGTTCCGTCATTGCCGAACTGATCCGCTCCGGAGTCCAGGGACTACCCAAGGGACAACGCGAAGCGGGGATGGCGATCGGGATGACTCCGATCCAGTCACTGCGCAGCATCGAGGTCCCGCAGGCGCTGATCGCGATGCTGCCAGCGCTGGTGAGCCAATTCGTGGTGATTCTGAAGGATTCCGCGCTGGGCTACATCATCGGATACGCCGAATTGCTGCAGAATGCCCGCAGACTGGGCGTCGGTGAGGGGAACCTGATCCAATCCCTGCTGATTGCCGCGCTCGTGTTCATCCTCATCAATTTTGCGCTCTCCACCCTGGCCACGCGGCTGTCCGCCCTGCTGAGCTTCCGGACCAGGGCCACTCCCCGCAAACAGCAGCCCACCGGCGCCGCTGCGCCGGCGCCTTCACCTCCACAGCGGGACGCTGCCGAAGAGGGCCCCAGCCCGGTCTAAGTTCCCAGCCAGGAGCTCATCCCCTGCAGGCAGGAGCGGATATCCTCTGCATGCACATGCTCGTCGTCAGAATGGGCTAACAATGCGTCCCCTGGACCGAAATTCACGGCGGGAATGCCCAGCTCACTGAAGCGCGCCACGTCTGTCCACCCATATTTGGGTTTCGGTTCGGCACCGATAGCCGCCACGAAGCTGGCCGCGGCCGGGTGATCCAGCCCGGGCCTGGCCCCGGCCGCCGCGTCCGTGCGCGTCACTTCGAACCCAGCCAGCAGTGCGCGGACATAGTCCTCCGCCTGGTCCGGGCTTTTGTCCGGGGCAAACCGGTAATTCACCTCGACGACGGCCAGGTCCGGGATGACGTTGCCTGCGGTTCCGCCCCGGATCAGCACAGCGTTAAGACTTTCGCGATAGTCCAGCGAATCAACGCAGACCGTCGCGGGAACGTGGTCCCGCAGGCGCACCAGAATTTCGGCTGCATCGTGGATCGCGTTGCGTCCCATCCATGCCCGCGCGGAGTGTGCCGCCCGGCCACGGGTCGTGACGTCAAAACGGATGGTTCCGTTGCAGCCGCCCTCCACCGTTCCCGCTGTGGGTTCAAGGAGCACCGCAAAATCTCCGGCGAGCAGATCCGGGTGGTTCCTGGCCAGCCGACCGAGACCGCTGAGTGAGGCCTCGACTTCCTCGTGGTCGTAGAAAACGTAGGTGATATCGCGCGTCGGGTCCGTCAGGCCCGCAGCGAGGGCAAGCTGTACGGCGACGCCGCCTTTCATATCGGTAGCCCCGCGCCCATAGAGCACATCGTCTTCCCAGCGGGAGGGCACCGTTCCGCGGGACCCTGCGGCGCGCGGCAGCGGGACGGTGTCCAGATGGCCTGCGAGGATCACCCGCTCGCTGCGTCCCAACCGCGTCCGGGCGACGATCGCGTCGCCGTCGCGCAGTAACTCCAGGTGCGGGAGCTGATCCAAGGCCTCGTAGACCGCGTCCGCGAGCGCTGTTTCCCGCCCGGAGACGCTGTGGATATCGATCAACTGGGCGGTAAGGTGCGCCACATCAGCGTGCAGGTCAAGGGCAAGTTGGCGCTCAGGGGTCATGGTTCCAGCCTATCCCTCGGTAGACTTGGCAGCATGACCCAGAGCACTGTTGAATCCGCCCTGCCCGCCAACAACCAGGAACTCGGCCACGGGCTGGGCCTTGCAACCAAAGCCGCAGACGGAACCGTCCTCGATGTCTGGTACCCCAAGCCCCTGCTCGGGATGGCTCACAACGACGGCCAGAGTGAGCTCCGCGTCCGACTTGAAGCCCTCGCCGCATCCGGAGCCGACCCGCTCCGCCGGACCACCCGGGAAGTCGTGGAGACCACGGTGGAGTTGGCTGCAGCCCCGACGACGGCGGCGGACGCCTACCTGCGCCTGCACCTGCTCTCCCACCGGCTCGTCCAACCTAACGGGCTCAACCTGGAGGGGATCTTTGGTCTGCTGGCGAACGTCGTGTGGACCAATATGGGCCCGTGCGCCGTTCCCGATTTCGACGACGTCCGTCTCGACCTTGGTTCGCGCGGACCGGTGACCGTCTTCAGCGTTGACAAGTTCCCGCGCATGGTCGACTACGTCATCCCCACCGGGGTGCGTATTGCCGACGCTGACCGGGTCCGGCTGGGGGCGCATCTGGCTGAAGGCACCACTGTCATGCATGAAGGCTTCGTCAACTTCAATGCCGGCACACTTGGGCACTCCATGGTCGAAGGGCGGATTTCCGCCGGAGTGGTGGTCGGCGACGGTTCGGATATCGGCGGCGGAGCCTCGATCATGGGTACGCTCTCCGGCGGCGGCAAAGAAAGAATCACCATCGGCGAACGGTGCCTGCTCGGCGCGCAAGCAGGCATCGGCGTCAGTCTGGGCAATGACTGCGTGGTTGAAGCGGGGTTGTATCTGACAGCGGGCACGAAGGTCACCCTCCTCGATGGGTCCATCGTCAAAGCCGCCACTCTCTCCGGAGAATCGGGGATCCTCTACCGCCGCAACTCGGCGACCGGGGTAGTTGAAGCCCGCCCACGCGTGGGCACCGGCATTGAACTGAACCCCGCCCTGCACGCCAACTAGCGCCGTCATGGCCGCACGGGAATCCGCCGCCCAACGCACCGCACGACGACGACGGCGTACCCGCACCGGCGTCGTTCTGTCTGGTCTGCTCGCGCTCTCGGCGGGCGGCGCCTATTTTGCCTTCGGAGCACTGAACTCCTCCGAGGTGCTGGTG
>DGBL01000227.1 GCA_002384315.1 Micrococcaceae bacterium UBA4005
TCTCGGTTCGGGCGCGCCCCGGTCCAGATCCTCCAGATGGCGCACGTGGCGAAGCGGACCGAACAATGCCACGAGGGGCGCGGCGAGGGCAATCACCACACCGACCAGCACCGCCGTTCGTACACCGTACAGCTCAGCCAGAACACCAGCGACCAGACTGGCCACTGCGAGCATTCCCCAGCTCACAGTCCGAGAGGCCGCGCCGAGCCTGCCCATCATGCCGGGCGGGCACACGCGTTGGCGGAAGCTGCTGCCCACCACAATGTTCCATGACACGCTCAACCCCATGACAAACATGCCTGCCAGCCCGGGCAGCATTCCCCAGCCCGGGGTCATCACCAGCAGGGATGCGAACCCAGCTATCCCAGGCACCATGGACCACCGCCAGACCCGCCCTGACCCGAATCGGGCGCTGACGGTCTTGGCACTGACTCCGCCGATCGCTCCACCGATCGAGGCCGAGGCGAGCAGCAGTCCCAGCCACACTTCTGATTCGTCCAACGTACGCAGGACGAGCAAGACCATCAGGGTTACGACAATGTTGCCGCCTAAATTCCAGAGCGCCGCATTGAAGAGGATCGCGCGTAAGGGCGCAGTGGAAAACGTGTAGCGCAATCCGTCGGCCATTTCACCCCCGATATGCCGCCGCGTCCTGGGAGGCGGCACTTCCGTCAGGCGCAGCCGTGAGACCGCGACCAGGGACACGACGGAGGCTCCCACCTGAACCAGGAGCGAATTGGAGGCTCCCGCCGTGGCAGCCAGCCACCCCGCCAACGAACGGCCTGCGGCGTCCGCCGACGCGCCAGAAGCTGTCACGAGTCCGTTGCCTTCGACCAGTTCTTCCTTGGTCACAGCCTGCTGCACCAGCGCCTGATCGGCGAGATTAAAGAAAACAGCCGTGAGTCCAGAGATAAAGGCGACGATAAAAAGCTGGGCCACGCTGAGCACTCCCCACCAGTAAGCCAGCGGCAGGGTGATGAGAACTGCAATCCGGATAACGAGGGACCAGAGGATGACAGGTTTGCGTGGCAGCCGGTCTACCCATACACCGCTGGGCAGGCCGAACAGGAGCCAGGGCAGGAATGCCATGCCGCCCAGAGCTGCAACAGCGAAGTCGCTGGCCTGCAGTTCCACAGCGGCGACGATCGGCAGCGCCACTGCAGCAACCGCGCTGCCGAGCACCCCAACGGTGTTGGATGTCCACAAGGCCCGGAAGTTAGCGTTCCGCACCAGCAGGTGCGGAGTTAGTGGGCCGGTCATTGCTTCACACTAATGCAGCGATGCGCCGTCGATGAAGGTTCGTTAATGTCAGTTTGGCATCAATCGCCCACGTATCCGCCGACCCTCAGCCCCAGTTGGGGACTCTATTCGCGCAGCAACGGTTCGAGCGCGCTCCACAGCGGGTCGCTCAGTTCCTTGCTGAACGTGGCCGTCAAATGATGAGCATCCCGGTAAACGAGCGTGGTGCCGATAATCAGCGGGCAGGTCTGCTCGTCGCACAGATAATCGGTCAGGTCCACGTAGGTGGCTCCGGACGCTTCGACGACCTCCCGTTCCGCCGCTGCGACGTCGGTTGCCAGCAGGTCGCTGACGTTTTGCTGGCACGCTGCGGTGTCATCCACATTGGCCGAGAGGCAGATAGCTGGTGTACTCCCCCAGTCAGCGGTATCCCGGATTACAGCGACTCGGGAACTCGCGGGCAGCCGCTCAATCATGCGGGCGAGCCCGGGTCCCCATTGCTCCGACATGCTGCCCTGGGTTTCGTCGAGTGCCGGCCGCGAGTAATTCGAGAGAACTATCAGGTCTGGTGGATCCTGGGCGAGCAAGGCGATCATCTTGTCTTGCCACTGCTCGCACTGGATAAACGGGGCCCCCTTGACCAGAATGGGCACCTCCACCGATGGGCAGGAGCTCTTGGTGTCGCTGAATAAGCGGATCGCACCCTCCTCCGCCTTCGCCTGCAGCGCCGGGAACCATTGCGCCGCGTGGGAGTCTCCAAACAGTACGACGCTAGGGACTTTCTCATTCGTTCCGAAGGCACAGTTCACTGGATCGGTCGCTGGTACCGGAAGGTGGCAACGGGAAGCATATATCTCAGGGTTGTCCCGCTCTGCGTCCTTCAACGCAGGAGTGAGGTTTGCGGGCACGTAACCAGTGGCTACCGGCGTCGTGTCCACAGCGGCTTCTTCCGCAGCTTTCCCGGTGGAAAGTTGCACGTTCGTCACCGCAGGCAGGGCAGCGGCGCTTATTCCCACGATCAGCAGCGAGGCGATCCCAGCGGCCTGTAGTGACCGCCGCGGGCGCATTGCGATGACCCAACTCGGGTTGCGGCACGGGTTCTCCACAAAACGGTAGAGCAGGTAAGACAGCGGGACAGCCAACGCACCCAGCGCAAGCGTGACGGAGAGTGGAAGCCGCGATTCGAGGCCGTATGCGGCCTGCGGGATCACCAGCAGCGGCCAGTGGACTAGGTAGAGCGAGTAGGAAATGAGGCCGATGAACTGCAGCGGCCGGACACTGAGCAACCGTGTCGGGCTCCAAGGTCCCGAGCGGGCTCCGCCCACGATGATCAGCGCCGTGGCGGTCACTGGCAACAACGCATTCAGGCCGGGGAAAAGCGTGGAGGAATCGAAAGCGACGGCAACCAGCAGCAGCGCAACAAGTCCGATCCAGCCCAGGATGCCCGCTGCCCGGTGTGCTATCCAACGGGGGTTCGTGCGAAGGAGGAACGCCACGAGTCCACCGATACCCAGTTCCCAGGCGCGTGTCGGAAGCGAGAAGAATGCCCACGGTTGCATGGAAATCGTCAGTACCGCGCCAAGCGCGATGGATACAGCGACGAGGACCGCTGAGAGCATGAACAGGGAGCGCTCGGATCTGCGCAGCAACGTGAATCCGACAGCCAGGATAAGAGGCCAGAAAAGGTAGAACTGTTCCTCGACACCCAACGACCAGTAATGCTGAAAGACGGAGGGAGCGGTTTCAGCCAGATAATCCGTACCCTGGACAGCGAATAGCAAATTCGGTACATACAGCGCCGTGGCGATGGCACCTTCGAAGACAGAGCGCAACTGCAGCGGCGGCATCCAGAGCCAGCTCGCAACCACAGTAAGGACGACGACGGCCAGAGACGCCGGAAGGATCCGCCGGGCCCTGCGGGCATAGAAAGATCCAAAGGAAATGCGCCCGTCGCGTTCCAAAGATTCGAGCAGATGCGTGGTGATCAGAAAGCCCGAGACGACGAAAAAGACGTCCACCCCGACGAATCCGCCGGAGATGACGCTCACCCCTGCGTGGTAGAGAACTACCAGCGCCACGGCCACTGCCCGTAACCCTTGGATATCGGCGCGGAATCCGCGCGCTGGCACGGCCGGAGCCTGGATTGGCTGCCTGGTACTGCTGGTCACAGGTTCGTATCCCATTCTGCTGTATCAACGAAGGCAATGCCCCGCCGGTGAGCTCACCCTCCCGACGGAATATGGATGGGTTGACCGATACGCCGGGTTCTGTCATTCCGCACCGTTACCGGAGCGGACGTAGCGGCCATCCATCTACGGACGCCGTTGCCGACGCCCTCCAGCAGCCTACCCGGGCACTCGGGCGAGCAGCCCTCAAACGCGCCCTGTCTGGCCTTGCTCCGGGTGGGGTTTACCTAGCCATGCCGGTCACCCGGCACGCTGGTGGTCTCTTACACCACCGTTTCACCCTTACTGCCAAGCCCATCACTGGGCGGCAGCGGTCTAATTTCTGTGGCACTAGCCTGCGGGTTACCCCGAGTGGGCGTTACCCACCACCCTGCTCTATGGAGCCCGGACGTTCCTCGGCGAAACACCCCGGTTTCACAACCGAAGCACGACGACGCGGCCGCCTAGTCAACCCATCCATCATCAATTGTAACGGGCTAATCGAACCGGGCCGCCGTACCACGGCTCCAGCGACGATAGAGTTGCACAGTGCTGATTCTGCTTCCCCCCTCCGAAGGCAAAGCGCCAGCGGCCGAGGGTGCCCCGCTCTGCCTCACCGACCTGACTTTCCCCGAGCTCACCACCGCCCGGGCAAAGGTGCTCCGTGCGCTGCACGCGGCAAGCTCCCGTCCAGACGCGCACGGCGTCCTGAAAGTGGGTTCAACTCTGGCAGCAGAGGTATCGCGGAACACGATGCTGGACACGGAACCGAGTGCGCCAGCCCATCGCGTGTACACCGGGGTCCTCTACGACGCACTCGACTACGGCAATCTCACGCCCGCACAACAGCAGCGGGCCAGGCAGCAGATCGTGGTCATTTCCGCCCTGTGGGGCGCGCTCCAGTTCGATGACCGGATTCCCGCCTACCGGCTGTCCATGTCCGTTAACCTTCCCGGCATCGGCGGGCTCGCCAGCTTTTGGAAAAAGGAACTGCGTGAATCCCTCACCGAACACACCGCCGTCCGTTTGGTCATCGACTGCCGTTCAAGCACCTACGCGGCCGCCTGGGTTCCCCCAGCCGCACAGACAGTGACGGTCAATGTGCTGCAGGAGCGAAATGGGCGGCTGACTGTGGTGTCGCACTTCGCCAAACACACCCGCGGAGAATTTGCGCGCCATCTACTCACCCGGCCTGGCGCGGATCCCGTCACCGCAGAAGGAGCACTGGCCGCGGCGCGGGAACGGTGGACAGCCGAACTGGAACCCGCAACCCTGCGCACTGCGGCCCGGCTGAATATTGTGCTCAGCCACTAGGGTTGCACGCGGAAGCGTTTCAGCCGTCCTCGGCCACCAGCTCGATCTCAAAGCCATCGGCGTTTTCCAGGTACGCAGCATAGTGCGCAGCACCTCCAGCGAACGGGTGCCGGTCACGGTAGAGCAGGTTCCACCCGTGGCTGGAGGCCCGGCGTGCCAGCAATTCGACGGCGTCGCGGGACCCGGCACTGAACGCGAGGTGGTTGACCCCTGGCCGACGACGCTCATGCGGGGCAGCCAAAACGTCCGGGCCTGCCTCCACCACCACATAGAACGTTCCGCT
>DGBL01000104.1 GCA_002384315.1 Micrococcaceae bacterium UBA4005
CGTATTCCAGGTGGGATCCGTTGTATCGACCGGCTCATCGGTGACGTCGAAGGCCATCACCTTGTTGGTGTAGCTGTACTCGATGTTGTTGGCGTTGGACAGGTTCTGCAGTTCGATGCGCTGGCCGGTCTTGTACTGCCGGAAGTCGATGAGCAGTTCGTAGCGTTCGGCCCCGGCATGCCGGTAGCTGGACACATATTGGGTTGCCGGAACCAGCCCGCCGTCGGTCCCCACCACCATCAGCGGGGCCCCCGTGCTGAGTTTGAACCGAAATGAACGCGAGATGCAGCAGTTCAGCACCCGGAACCGGTAGATACGCTTCTGCACCTTCATGACCGGCCACGGTTTCCCGTTGACCAGGATCACGTCTCCCCACAGTCCGGAGTGGGTGTGGTCGTCATAGCCGAGACTGCCGTTGGCGGCGAACATCGCATCCGAGATGCTGAGGTCTACATCGAACCGTCCTTGCGGCAGGAGCGCGCGTTCGACCGGATCGTGCATGTGGTATTGGCCAGCCAAACCGGAGTAAACGTTCAGCGCTGTGTAGTGCACTCCGTGGTCGTGGTACCAGAGGGTGCGGGCGGGCTGGAAGTTGGGGTAGTAGTAGTCCTTATAAAACCCTGTGTTGGTGACGTCGCTTGCATACCCATCGAATTGGGGTAGCGACGCGGAGCCGTGCAGGTGGACGGAGGTGCTCAGGATGTGGCCGTCCAACGGGTGGGTGGGCGGAAGCTGGTTGCGCACCCGCACCACCGCCTTCGTTCCCTGGTCGAGGCTGATCGTGGGTCCTGGGAAAATTCCGTTGTAACCCAGGATCGGTGTACTCAGGGACGGGAGAATCGCTGCAGAGGATGCGCGTTCGGTGAGGGTGTAGTAGTTCACGGGAGCGCCGTCCGCAGGGTCGATGCCCGTCGATGTCGGGGCGAGCACGGGAGGCTGCGTGAAAGCGGTCCGGAAGGGCCGGGGCATGTAGGCGTCTGCCAGCTTACTGGCAGATTTCGCCTCGACCTCCCGCGGTGGCCGGGCGAGTGCAGCTGCGCTCGCCGCACCCATTCCCCCGAGTGCCCCGACGAGAAGTACTTGGCGTCGTGAGGTGGCCATGGTGAGACTCCTTGATTGCGGTTGCCGCCCCCAGCTGCCGAATGTCACCTCCTATTGAGCGCCGCCGACCTTGGGAAAAGCTGGAGTTGCTAGTGTGCCCAAAACCCTTTGAGCCGCGGGAATGCCTCCTCGTACGCTGCGAGCAGACTGGTGGCTACGTGGGCCGAGTCAATGAGGGGGTGGAGGGTGAACGCGAGGAGCGCTGCGTCACGGTCCTGGGTGCAGGCCGCCCGGGTAAGGGCCTGCTCGGATGCTTTCACCGCGGCCACGAGCCCTGCCTGGTGGGTTGTGGCCGGGCGGAGGGGAAGGGCCTGCGCGCCAGTGGAGCTGACCCGTGCCGGAACCTCGACGACGGCGGCTGGCGGGAGCGCCGCAATGGCTCCACCGTTGCGCACGTTGAGGATCAAGTCCGCCGGTTCACCGGTAATCAGCGAGCGCATCGCCGCCAAGGCGATGCGCTCGTATCCGCCTCCGGCGAGATCGCTCTCGTCGCGTTCCGCCGTCGCGGGACGAGCCTCGGCCAGGTACCCTGCTTCCCGCTCGCGGCGGGCGCTTTCCCAGAGCCGATACGGGTCCGGTGTGTCAGTGAGGCCCCTGAAGAGGGCGTCCTGCGCCCCATGAAGCTGCTCCCCGCGCGTGCGGTCCGCCGCGGCCACCGTACGGCGCGCTTCACGGTGGTGATAGTAGTAAAACAGGTATTCATTCGGAAGGGCGCCGAGCAGGCGGGGGAGGGACGGCCCGAAAAGACGCCCTTCTTCGAAGGACTGCAGGCGCGCCGGGTCGGAGAGCAGACCGGGGAGCAAATCCTCGCCCTCCGGGGCGAGGTTCCGTAGCCAGCCCAGGTGGTTGACGCCGAGGTAGTCCACCCCGGTCAGGGAACCGAACGGCAGGGTCACCCCGCAGGCAGTCGCCGTCCGGGCAAGGAGCCCGGCGGGGGAGTCGCAGATCCCGATCACCCGCTCCCCGAGGACTTCCCGGACCGCCTCGGTGACCATGCCCACGGGATTGGTGAAATTGATCAGCCAGGCGGTCGGTGCCTGGTCACGGATGGTCCGGGCGATGGCCATCATGTCCGGAATGGACCGTAACGCATAGGACAAGCCTCCCGCGCCCACGGTCTCCTGGCCCAGCAACCCATGATCGATCGCCACGCGTTCGTCCAGGACTCGTCCGGCGGTACCGCCGCTGCGGATCGCCGCAAACACCATGTCGGCTCCGGCCAGTGCCCGAATCAGGGACGGTTCGACCTCCACCGCCGGGGTCCGGGCATCCCGACGGGACGGCATGTCCGCGCAGACTCGCGCGACCGCGTTCGCGCGAATCTGGTCGACGTCGACGAGGCTGATCCTCCCAATCAGCCCGGCGAACGGCCCGGCGGACAGCGCCCGGCAGATCAGCGGAACCCGGAACCCGCCGCCGCCAACGATCACGAGTTTCATGCGCACCCTTCGCATACTTACTGCTCCTCCAACGGATGCTGGACGTACGAGTATTGTGCCGTATATGCGAAACGGGACCCGGTTCGATCCATTGGCTGCCAGCCGCGCGGGCGGCGGCCCGCAGTTCGACCTGCTGCTGGCTGGTCCTGTGTTCTTCGACATCATCTTCACCGGGATGGAGGGACCGCCGGTTGCCGGAACGGAAGTGTGGGCCGAGGGAATGGGGTCCAGTCCTGGCGGCGTGGCCAACCAGGCGATTGCGGCGAGCCGGCTGGGGCTGCGGACCAGCCTGGCGGCGGCGTTCGGCGACGATGGGTACGGGCAATTCAACTGGGAGGTCCTGCAGGACCAGGAACACGTTGACCTCTCACGCTCGCGGGTTTTCGAGCACTGGCATTCGCCGGTAACGGTTTCGTTGTCCGTCCGGCACGACCGTTCGATGGTCACGCATGGGCATCCCTCTCCGGTGCCTGTCACCGATCTGGTCGGCACGCCGCCGTCCGCCCGCGCCGCCGTCGTGGAACTGGAACAAGATATGGAGCCCTGGGCGCTCGCGGCCCGGGACCAGGGGACCAAGCTCTTCGGTGACGTCGGGTGGGACCCGGCGGGCGACTGGGCGCCTGGGCGCCTCGACGCGCTTGAGCACTTTTACGCTTTCATGCCCAACGACGTCGAAGCGATGGCCTACACGCGCACCGACGATCCGTGGGCGGCGCTCTACGCCCTAGCCGACCGTGTACCGGTTGCCGTGGTGACAGTCGGCCAGCAGGGAGCAATGGCGATCGATGCGCTGACCGGTGAGGAGGAATGGGCGCCAGCGTTGCCGGTGAACGCCTACGATCCCACTGGAGCGGGAGACTGCTTCGGTGCCGCGTTCGTGATGGCCGACCTGGCGGGCCTGCCCCTCGCCGACCGGCTCAGTTTCGCGAACCTGTGTGCGTCCCTGTCCGTCCAGCAAGTCGGTGGCTCGCTCGCTGCTCCCGGGTGGGGAGACATAGCTGACTGGTGGCACAGGATGAGCGCCGAACGGGACGGGATGCGCCGGCAGTGGCTGCGCCGCTATGCGTTCCTTGAGGAATTGGTCTCCGATGTGCCCTCCGAGGCGGCACGGCGGGCTTCGGCGACCATCGCGCGGCATTCCGACGCTTGAACCGGTGACACTCAATGACAGAATAGGCCAGTGACTTTTTCTTCTCCCCTCCCCGACGAGCGCGTGGCCGAGGTGAACCTGGACGCTATCCGGCACAATGTGCGCCACCTTGTGGAAGTGGTGAGCCCCGCGCGCGTGATGGCTGTCGTCAAGGCGGACGGGTATGGGCATGGGGCGCTTCCTGTGGCGCGCGCCGCGTTGGACGCCGGTGCGAGCTGGCTGGGCGTGGCCCATATTACTGAGGCGGCCGCATTGCGCGATGCCGGAATCGACGCGCCCATCCTGGCCTGGCTCCACACCCGGAACAGTGATTTCGCGGCGGCGGTGGATCGCGGCATCGACATCGGCATCTCCGGGTGGGAACTGGACAGCGTGGCCCGGGCCGCCCAGCAGCTGCAACGGCCCGCCCGCGTACATCTGAAAATCGACACGGGACTCGGACGGAACGGGTGCGCTCCAGAGCAGTGGGATTCGCTGATCGGTCGGGCTCTCGAATACCAGGAGGACGGATTGCTGCGCGTGGTCGGCGTCTTCTCGCACCTGGCGGTCGCCGACGAACCAGAGCGTCCCGAAACCGATGAGCAACTGCGTCGTTTCCGCGACGCCGTTGCGGTAGCTGAGGACGCCGGGGTAGACCTTGAAGTCAGACACCTGGCCAACACTCCGGCGGCCTTGTCCCGACCGGACTGCCATTTTGACCTGGTGCGGGTGGGGCTGGGAGTGTATGGGCTCTCGCCGTTCCATGGCCAGGACCCGGCTGATCTGGGGTTGCGTCCCGCGATGACCCTCCGGACTATCGTTGCGGGGTGCAAGGAGGTCCCGGCCGGGCAGGGAGTTTCCTATGGGCTTAGCTACCGGACCGCGAAACCCACCACGTTGGGACTGATCCCGGTCGGATACGGCGACGGCATTCCGCGGGCGGCAACCGGTGGGCCGGTCCAGATAGACGGGACGGTCTATCACGTGGTCGGGCGCATCGCCATGGACCAGCTGGTCGTGGATTTTGGCGTCACCGGAATCGTGGATACCGCGGAAAGTCCGATTGGACGCCCCGCCGTCCTCTTCGGGGCGGCAGGCAGCCCGTCCGCCGATGATTGGGCGAGCGCGTCAGGAAGCATCAACTATGAGCTGGTGACCCGGATCAGCGGACGCGTCCGGCGGATTTATGTCGGCGGCACCGATGATTAGCTTCCCGGAGGATGGAGCCGCCCCGCTCTGGGAGGTTACCCGGGAACCTCAGTCCGCGCAGCAGTTGCAGCGGCTGGCCGCCGGGCTGGCCGCCAGCCTCGAACCGGGCGACCTGCTGGTGCTCAGCGGCGACCTCGGCGCAGGCAAGACCACCTTCACCCAAGGCCTGGGCCGTGGGCTGGGTGTGCGGGAAGGGATCATCTCCCCGACCTTTGTGCTCGTGCGGATCCACCCCTCACTACGCGGAGGGCCGCAGCTGGTCCATGTGGATGCTTACCGTCTCGAGGCCGCGGAGGAGGTGGACGGGCTCGACCTCGAATCGACAATGGACGGTTCCGTCACCGTGGTGGAATGGGGCGCAGGCCGGGTTGAACATCTCAGCGACAGCCGGCTCACCGTCGATCTCAACCGGCCGTCCGGACCGGACCGCGGTCCGGACGGTACTCGAACGCCGATTCAGCGCGACTACGAGGACGACCTCGACGAGCCGAGGACCCTGCATCTGTCCGGGTGGGGTCCGCGCTGGGCGGCCGGGCCGCCGGGGCTGCCCGCCCTGGACTAGGCTGGTACGGTGCTTCTCCTTGCCCTCGACACTTCGGCTGCGGCCAGCGCCGCCGTCGTCCGTGACGGACGGGTGCTGGCGCACTTCGCCAGTTCCGACACGCGCTCGCATGCCGAAGTTCTTGCCCCCGCAATACGTGGGCTGCTCGCACACACCCACGTGGCAGGGCCGGAGTTCGACGCGATCGTCGTCGGGGTCGGCCCGGGACCGTTCACCGGGCTGCGCGCCGGGTTGGCGACTGCGCGCATGCTCGCGTTCGTGTGGGACGTTCCGCTGCACGGGATGATGAGCCTCGACGCCCTCGCAGCGGAGGCCTCCGCCGCACCAGTCCACCCGGGAAGACCGGGCGAATTCGTGGTGGCTACGGACGCCCGCCGCCGCGAGGTGTACTGGGCGCGGTATAGTCGGCCCGCACGCCCGGGCGGGCCGCCGCAGCTCCTGGAAGGCCCGCACGTGGGCTCTGCGCAATCGGTGCCTGGACTACCGGTCTATGGTCGTGGCGCAGGGCTTTATCCCGGCGATCTGGACGCCGTACCCGCCTTCGCGGACTCGAATCCGGATGCGCGGTCTCTGGGCCTGGCCGCAGCGGAGAAATTGCTCTCCGGGCAGGAGCTGCTCGGGAGCACCCCGCTGTATCTGCGCGAATCCGATGCCCGCGTCCCGGGCCCCCGCAAGCGGGCGAGCGCATGAGTTTCACGGTCCGTGAGTTCACCCACGAGGACATACCGCTGATCGCTGAACTGGAGAGCCAGCTTTTCCCCAGCGACGCCTGGCCGCTGGCCATGTTCTATGCCGAATACTTCCAGCCTGACACCCGCCGCTATCTCGCGGCGCTCGCCGGAGGCCAGATTGTTGGATATTGCGGACTGATGTGCCTTGGGCAGACCGCTGACATCCAGACCATTGCCGTAGTTCCGGCGTGGGAGGGCCGGGGAATCGGCCGTGAGCTGATGCGGCTGATGCTCCAGGATGCCCGCAGCCGCGGGGCCCGCGAAGTGCTCCTGGAAGTTCGGGCGGACAACCCCCGGGCGCAGGAACTCTATGAACGCGCCGGGTTCAGCCGGATCCATGTGCGGAAAAAATACTACCGGGACGGCGTGGACGCCTGGGTGATGCGCCTGGAATTCCCTCCCGTAGTGAACGCTTCAGGCTCCGATGAGCACGGCCCGCTGGTGCTCGGCATCGAATCCTCCTGCGATGAAACCGGCGTAGGAATTGTCGCCGGAACACGGCTACTGGCCAACGCGGTCTCCTCCTCCATGGACGAGCATGTGCGCTTCGGCGGGGTTATCCCGGAGATCGCTTCCCGGGCGCACCTGGACGCCCTGGTTCCAACCCTCCGGCAGGCCCTCGCGGAGGCGAAGGTGACCCTCGATGAGATCGATGCCATCGCCGTCACCGCTGGTCCCGGGCTTTCTGGGGCGCTGATGGTTGGAGTCAGTGCAGCCAAGGCGCTGGCCCTGGCCACCGGCAAGCCGCTCTACGCCGTGAACCATCTTGTGGCTCATGTGGGCGTGGGTATGCTCGGCGGGACGTTCAGCTCGGGACTGCCCGGCAACCTGGGGGCGCTGCTCGTCTCGGGC
Organism: Micrococcaceae bacterium UBA4005; assembly: GCA_002384315.1. GTDB lineage: Bacteria > Actinomycetota > Actinomycetes > Actinomycetales > Micrococcaceae > Arthrobacter_D. The sequence goes on from DGBL01000104.1 coordinate 7,024, forward strand.
GGCCACACGGAGATCCTGCGGGTCGGGAATATCGTCTCCGATGTCGAACTCCTCGGTGCCACCATTGACGACGCTGCGGGTGAGGCGTACGACAAGGTCGCCCGGCTGCTCGGCCTGGGTTATCCCGGAGGCCCAGCCATTGACCGGGTCGCCGCGCAGGGCGACCCGCGCGCCATCCGGTTCCCCCGCGGCCTTACCCAGCCGAAATACATGGGCACCGCCGAGACGCCTGGGCCGCACCGCTACGACTGGTCCTTCAGCGGGTTGAAGACGGCGGTGGCCCGCAGCGTGGAGCAATTCGCAGCACGGGGCGAGCAGCTGCCGGTCGCGGATATCGCAGCCTCCTTTCAGGAGGCCGTGGTGGATGTGATCACCGCGAAAGCTGTGCTGGCTTGCACTGAACACGGGATCACCGAGCTGCTTCTCGGTGGCGGGGTGGCCGCGAATTCCCGCCTCCGCGCGCTCACCGCAGAGCGCTGTGCGGTGGCCGGAATCGGGCTCACCGTGCCGCAGGCTTCGCTGTGCACCGATAACGGAGCGATGGTCGCAGCGCTCGGGGCGCGGATCGTCATGGCCGGAGGGGCCCCCAGCGATCTGGGGTTCGGCACCGATTCCTCCCTGCCGGTGCGCATGGTGAGTCTATAGGGTGTGTCCGGCTAAAGACCGAGAGCGTCCAGGACCGGCAGGCGGGCGCGGACCAGTTCCCGCGCCTGCTTGGCGGTCGGAGCGGCCAGTGCCACTTCCGCCAGTTCCTGGGCCTGTGCCAGCGTCACGCTTTTGAGGACCGCGCCCACCCCGGCCAGGGCGCGTGCGGTCATCGACAAGGTGGAGACACCGAGTCCGAGAAGGACCACGGCCAGCGCAGGGTCCGCTGCGGCCTCCCCGCATACACCGACCGGCTTGCCGTCGCCTGCGGCGCGCGCGCCTTCCACGCTCAGCTGCACCAGGCGCAGCAGCGCGGGCTGCCACGAATCGTTCAGTGCAGCCAGCGCACCCAGCTGTCGGTCCGCGGCCATCGTGTATTGCGTGAGATCGTTCGTACCGAGGCTGCCGAAGGAGACTTCGCGGAGGATCGCTTCGGAACTCAGCGCCGCTGAGGGAACTTCCATCATCACTCCCGAGGTAGCCAGCCCCGCCTCCGCGCACTGTCCAGCGAACGCCGCAGCCTCCTGCGCGGTGGAGATCATCGGCGCCATGACCCACACCTCGGCGGTGGAGTCTCCGGCGGCTTCCGCAATGGCCTGCAACTGGCGCTTGAGCACTCCCGGACTCGTCGCGTCCGTCCGATACCCGCGCACGCCCAGGGCAGGGTTGGGTTCGGTTGAATCGGTGAGGAACGGCAGCGGTTTATCCGCGCCTGCGTCGAGCGTGCGTACGATCACTTTCTTCCCCGGAAAGGCAGCAAAAACGCTGCGGTAGGCGAGGACCTGTTCCTCCACTGAAGGTTCGGAATCGCGCCCCAGGAAACAGAATTCCGTGCGCAGCAGCCCGACCCCCTGGGCTCCCGCGGCCGCCGCGGCGGCAGCGTCCTTCGCCCCGCCGACGTTGGCGAGCAACGGCACCTGGTGGCCATCCGCCGTCGTTCCTGTGCCGTCGAAGGCTTCCGATCCGGCGGCCGCTGTCGCGAACGCTTCGGCGGCGTCCTGCTCCGCGCGACCCGGGTCGGTGCGGATGGTCCCGGCAGTGCCGTCCACATAGACGACGACGCCGTCCTGGAGCGCCTGGACTCCGCGGGCGGCGACGACGGCGGGAAGGCCCAACGACCGGGCAATGATGGCCGTGTGCGACTGCGGCCCGCCTCCCGACGTGATCAGAGCCCGGACCAGGGACGTGTCCAGAATGGCCGCATCAGCCGGGGCGAGGTCTTCGGCGACCAGGACGAAGGGCTCATCGGAGACAGGGATCCCCGGGGCGGGCAATCCGCGCAATTCGGCGAGGATGCGGGAGCGGACATCCAGGACGTCGGTGGTGCGTTCAGCCATATAGCCGCCCAGATTGCGGAGCATCTGCGCGACGGCGGCGCCGGCCTCCCAGATCGCCCGTTCCGGGCCGGTCCCGGCGTTGACGAGCTTGATCGCGGACTTCAGCAGCAGCGGATCAGCGGCCATCATAGAGGTTGCCTGCAGAACGGCTTTCGCGTCTCCCGACGCCGTATCCGCGCGCCGGCGCAGCTCGTCCTGTACGGCGCGGGCTGCGGCTTGAAGGGTTTCTGCCGCGTCCGCTGCGGCTACTCCCCGCGGTAGCTGCTGCCCCGCGGCCGGTTCGCCGGCGGGCGCCGCCATGGATTTGACCGGACCGATGACTCGGCCCGGGCTGACCCCGACTCCTGTGAACTCCTGCATGCCAAATCCCTCATTTCCACGCCAGGTGTGTGGGAATCCCGTGGAGGTTCACTGTACCGGCGAAATTTATTCGCCGCC
>DGBL01000050.1:0-5539 GCA_002384315.1 Micrococcaceae bacterium UBA4005
CCCTGCGGGGTGCCCGCCCGCTTCCGGAACACCGTGATTTCGTAGGCGCCTGGGGGTAGGTCGACGGAGAAATCGAATCCGGAACGCCCCCCTGGCTCTGCGGATACCGTAACCGAGCCGGACATTACTGCCTCGGACGCCGCAGGCTTCTGGCCGCTAGCAGGTCCTTTTCGCTCCGCTTTCCAGAAGAGCGGGGTGCCAGCTGATGCGCTGCCGGCAATACGTACGGCTTCCCCCGTCTGCCTCATCCTGTCGTGGGGCTCGGTCAGCCACACAGACGCCAGCTTTGCGTTATCCGGGCTGATCGGGCCGGTGAGGTCGATCGTGCCGAACGCACGGTACCCAGCTTTGCCATCAACGAGTATCACAACCGAGCTCGTCTCCTCAGCTTTGAGCAAACCGGCATATTTCGCGACGTTGGAAGCGGTGTGGACGAGCTGTTGAACCGCGTCCGCTGCGTCGGCGGCGCCGATACCGGGCGCGAAAGCCTCCGAGGAGAGATCGACCGTGATGATATTTCCCGGCGCCAGCGAGGCGCTGACAGCGGCCGACGGTTGCCAGACACTGGTGCGATCCCTGTTCAGGGGTTGGGCGGCGGTCATAGCCCGTACGGCGTCGGCGATGGGATCTCCGGTACTCTCGGCGACGGGAATCGACACTAGTTCCTGGAAGAGTGCTGTCCTGTGGGCTTCCTCGCCAAGCCAGTAGACAGGTATTTGGAGGTCTGATTCAGCAGTGCTGGAGTCATCGGTGCTGGTGGTGGGTCCGCCCGACTCCTGTCCCTCCGAGTCCTGCGGGATAACACTCTGCGCCGAACCAATTCCAGTGGGGGTATTGGAAGCGCGCTCGGCCGGGGCACAGCCGAATAGAAGGGCGGCAACGCATATCAGCGCCGCGCCTCGAGGAAAGGAACGCCGCGCGTGCAGCGAACGGCTGATGCATGTCATTGGACCTCGTCCCTCCTCGTGCGAAGCATCCTCATCCAATCCAGCTTGGCATACAGCCAGTACCGGGGGAGCGGTATATGGCCCCAGCCCGCCGACTGCAACGCTATCGATATAGTCCTGTTGCCGTCTTGGGATCTTCCGCCGCGCGCTCTGCCTGGTGCACGCGTGGAGACCCGGAAAGCGGCGAAGCCGCATGCCGTAGGATTGAGGCGTTATACGCTCCGGTCGAATTGCGGTCTGGTGCGGAGAGTTTCAGGGTTTAGACACGAGCTGCGGGCAAGGGGCGATGAACGGCCAGAAGGCCGGCACTATGGGTGAATCTTCAACAGGAATAAGTGCTGCAGGGCTTGATACCAGGATTGTGATTTTCGAGTCCGATGCGCAGATGGTGCAAGCTTTGGGCGCGAATGACGAGGTTCTCAGACTGATTGAGGATGCCTACCCGGCGGTGGAGCTGCAAGCGCGCGGGAATGAACTTGCAGTATCTGGTCCGGCTGCTGACGTCCTCAGAACAGAACGACTCGTCACCGAAGTGCGCACGATGGCCGCAAACAACGCGACTGTCACCCCTCAAACCCTCGCCCAGCTGATCGGGATGCTCAAAGCGCAGTCGGCGATCAAGCCAGCAGATGTACTTTCGGTCAGTATATTGTCCTCCCGGGGCCGGACTATCCGACCTAAAACCCTGAACCAGAAAAGTTACGTCGATGCGATCGACAGCAACACCATTGTCTTTGGGATCGGGCCCGCAGGCACCGGCAAGACCTATCTGGCGATGGCAAAAGCAGTCCAGGCTCTTCAGCACAAGGAAGTGANNCGGCTCATGGCAGCTGGGACGATCGAGGTGGCGCCGCTTGCGTATATGCGCGGACGTACGCTGAACGACGCGTTCATCATCCTTGACGAAGCGCAGAACACGACGCCGGAACAAATGAAAATGTTCCTCACCCGGCTCGGGTTCGGCTCGAGGATCGTGGTGACAGGCGATGTCACTCAGGTGGACCTTCCCGTCGGAACATCGTCGGGGCTGCGCGTGGTGAGCGATATCCTCCGCGACATCAACGACGTCGCTTTCTGCACATTGGATGCGACGGATGTTGTCCGGCACCAACTGGTAGGGGACATCGTGAGTGCATACGGTCGGTGGGATGAAGCCCAGCGCGCGGGGGACAAGAAACTGCATATGACGCGCCCCCCTAGGGCGGCCGGACGATGAGCATCGAAATCAACAATGAGTCCGGAATTCCGGCCGATGAGGAATCCTTGGTTCGGCTCGGGAATTTCCTGCTTGAGAATCTTTTTGTCCACCCCGACGCGGAGCTGTCGGTGATCCTCGTGGACACCACCGCGATGGAAAAGCTTCACCTCGAGTGGATGGATGAGCCGGGCCCGACCGATGTCCTGTCCTTCCCGATGGATGAACTGCGCCCTGGCCACCCTGGAAGGCCTACGCCCGCCGGGGTGCTCGGCGACGTAGTCCTCTGCCCCGAAGTCGCTGCGAACCAGGCCTCGGCTGCCGGCCACAGCGTCGCCGAGGAGCTCCTGCTGCTCACAACCCATGGCCTGCTGCATTTGCTGGGCTTTGACCATGCTGAACCGGCGGAGGAAAAGGAAATGTTCGAACTCCAGCGCCAGTTGCTCTCCGACTTCCTCGGCAAACCTGCACCGCGGGAGACGCACTCGTGATCGTTGCGGCTCTTGCCAGCATGACCCTGGTATTTTCGCTGGTGGCGGCTGTGGTCACCTCAGCCGAGTCAGCATTTACCTACCTGCCTCGTCAGGATGCGGAGGAATTGCTCAAAGGCCCGCGCGCACAGCCCATCAAAAAGGTGCTGGACGCCCCGGTAGCGCATATGCATGCGTTGCGTTTTTGGCGGGTGTGGTTTGAGATGGCCTCCGCGGTGGCGATGGCCATCCTGTTCCATGACCTGCTGGACAATGTATGGCTTGCGGGTCTGCTGGCCACCGTGGTGATGGCGGCCGTCGGGTTCGTTCTGGTCGGTGTCTCGCCCCGGCAGCTCGGTCGGGCACACGCCCCCTCAATAGTGCATTTCACCGCTTCTCTGGTGTCCCTCCTTTGTGCTGTGCTTGGGCCCGTTCCGCGCTGGTTGGTCAAACTGGGAAGCAGCGTCACCCCGGGCGCGGCCCGTCAGGAAGCGGCCTTTTTCACCGAGGAGGAATTTCGCGAGCTCCTTTCGCGCGCGAACAAGGCTGACATGATCGAAGACAGCGAAGCGGAGCTGATCCATTCAGTATTTGAACTCGGCGACACCATGGTGCGGGCGGTCATGGTGCCGCGTACCGATATGGTCTCGATTGAGTCGGGTTCGAGCCTAGACACGGCGATGCTCCTCTTCCTCAGATCTGGTTACTCGCGTATCCCGGTCATCGGCGAAAGCTCGGACGATATTGTGGGAATCCTCTACCTCAAGGATGTAGTCGCAGAACTTCACGGGCTGAATTCACAAAGTCGCCAGCGAACGGTCGATTCGGTATGCCGGGGGGTGCGCTACGTTCCCGAATCAAAACCCGTGGATGAGTTCCTGAAAGAACTCCAACGCGAATCGACCCATGTTGCAATTGTCATCGACGAATATGGCGGCACGGCCGGGCTGGTCACGCTTGAGGATCTCATAGAGGAGATCGTCGGGGAGATTGTCGATGAATACGACTCCGAAGGGCCTGAATTGGAGGAACTCGCTGAGGGAGAATTTCGGGTAAGTTCCCGGATGGGCGTGGAGGACCTCGGCGAACTCTTCGGCATAGATCTCGACGACGACGAGGTGGATACTGTCGGTGGTCTGCTCGCCAAGACCCTGGGACGGGTGCCCATCGTTGGCAGCGAGGTCTTGGTCGAAGGAATCCTGCTCACTGCCGATCGGCTGGAGGGACGCCGTAACCGCGTTTCGCACATCATTGCCCGACGGCCCATACACAACGACACCACGCATTCATCCCCGGTCTACAAGCAGGAAGCAGCTAAAACCCATGAGCGGCACTGAACACAGAGCGGGATTCATCTCGCTGGTCGGCCGTCCGAACGCAGGCAAATCAACGTTGACGAACGCGCTGGTCGGACAAAAGGTGGCGATCACCTCCGCCAAACCGCAAACGACGCGGCACACGATTCGGGGAATCGTCAACCGGCCCGACTCTCAGCTGATTCTCGTTGACACGCCAGGCCTGCATCGTCCGCGCACTCTTTTGGGGCAGCGGCTGAACGACCTGGTGGCGACCACGCTGGCGGAAGTGGACGCCGTCGGATTTTGCATACCAGCCAATGAAAAAATTGGACCCGGCGATCGTTTTATCGCACAACAATTGTCCCGACTGCGGAAGAAGCCGCTGATAGCTGTTGTCACGAAGACGGATCTGGTTGACCGCGCAGCACTTACCGAGCAACTGTTGGCGGTCACCGCGTTAGGGACCGAGACCTTGGGCTCGGCTGGCTGGGAAGAAATCGTTCCAGTCTCCGCTGCCGGAGGCTTTCAGACCGACATTGTCGCCGAAGTCTTCAGCAAACACATGCCGCTCTCACCCGTGCTTTACCCTGACGGAGAACTGACGGATGAACCTGAGGCTGTGATGGTCGCCGAGCTCGTTCGGGAAGCAGCCCTCGAAGGCGTGCGGGACGAATTGCCGCACTCTCTGGCCGTCGTCGTCGAAGAAATGATCCCGCGCGAAGGCAGAACAGCGGAGAACCCGCTGTTGGACGTCCACGTAAACCTTTATGTCGAACGCTCATCGCAGAAGGCAATCATCATTGGCAAGGGCGGAGCCCGCCTCCGCGATGTAGGCACCACTGCGCGCCACGGAATCGAAGCTTTGCTCGGAACTCGTGTTTTTCTGGACCTCCATGTCAAAATTGCCAAGGACTGGCAGCGCGATCCGAAGCAACTGGGCCGCCTAGGTTTCTAAGGCATCCAACCGGGCACTTCCGAGTGCGCCTGTCCGTTATGGAGCCAGAGACCGTCCGCGCATTGACCACCTTTGAATCACCACCTGGAGATTGATAGTGCCTGAAAGGAGGCAGCCACGGTGACACAATCTGACCGCCGTCGCGCCGCTGAGCGCGCAGTCGGCTCCTCCGGCAGCGCAGGTGCCCAAACGGCCCCAGCCCGGCATCTGGGCAGCGGCGGCGGGGCACGCCTGTGGAAAAGCGCCGCGGTTGTTCTCTCGCTCCTTTTGGTTTCAGTCCTTGCGTTTGTCTCTGTGCAATTGTTCCGGCTGCAGGCGAACGTGGATACCCAGCCGCTCAACATCGGCGCTGATCAGGGCCAGGCGCTACCGGTCGATCTGAGCACCGATGCGGTCCAAATCCTGATCCTTGGCACCGACAACCGGAGAGATAAATCCGGCAGGGTCGGGATCAGCTCGGGTTCCACGGGCGGAAATTCCGACGTAATGATGCTGCTGAATCTTTCCGCCGACCGGCAGACCGTCTCGGTAGTGAGTTTCCCTCGGGATCTGCTCGTCCCGCTTCCGAGCTGTGTAGACCCCGCGAGCGGACAGTCCTCGGCCCCGATGGATCTCGGGCAGCTCAATAGCGCGCTATCCTTCGGCGGACCGGGATGCACGGTGGCGGCCATTAA
>DGBL01000050.1:5557-7373 GCA_002384315.1 Micrococcaceae bacterium UBA4005
GAACTGACCGGGTTGACGATTGACCATTTTATGATGGCTGATTTCAATGCGGTGAAGGAATTGTCGCAGACGCTTGGCGGAGTCGAAGTCTGTGTCAATGAGGCCGTCGAGGACACCTATTCTGGGCTCAGCCTTCCGGCTGGAACCAGCGAAGTCCAAGGGGACCAGGCGCTGGCGTTCCTGCGCACCCGGCACGGATTCGGCGACGGCGGCGACAAAGGCCGGATCCGGGCCCAACAATCGTTCCTCGCTTCGATGGCGCGCAAGGTCAAGGACGAGGGCACGCTCACGAATATTCCCCGTGTCTACCGGATCGCCGAGGCCGTGACCCGCAATTTGACGGTCAACGACGGATTGTCCGAAGTCTCCGAGTTGCTCAAACTTGCTCAGCGTCTCCAGGACGTCGACCTAACCAATATTGCTTTCGTGACGGTTCCCACCAAACCCTACGAGGCCGATCCGAACCGGCTGGTGCTCAACGAGGATCGCGCTGACGCCCTGTTCACGGCGCTGGCTGAGGACCGGAGTCTCACGAAGCCAAGCGGATCAGCCTCGCAGAAGCCGACGCCCACGAAAACCGGCCCGGCCACGCCCATCGACGTGCCAGTGCTGGTCCTCAATGGCACCGACCGTCCTGGCAGGGCAGCTGCCGTCCAGAAACTGCTGGCTTCCAAGGGTTACGTATCGACGGCGACAGCAGACGCTAACCAGTTGGAGGCAAGTCAGATCCTGTTTGGTCCCGGCTATGAGCAAGCCGCCCGGGCTCTGGCCAAGCAGTTGGGAGTTGACGAAGTCCAGCTGATACCCAGCCCGCCCAGTAACGGGATTGAGCTGTACGTCGGTGCGGACTTCGCCCGTGGAACCACGGTTGAGAAGGANNCGGGCAAAAAGGCGTGCTATCGTGAGAATATGCGTGCACACGTGGATCTTCTTATGTGCCGCGGCGAGGGCACCTAGGACTTTCGAGCTACAGGCCGAACCTCGCTGCGGTGTTAGTTGTGTCCGGCCGTCAGCGTCACGAAGGTTCACAAGATTAAGGCCCCAATTCATGCGAAACGCACAAGTCCCCTCGGGAATGCCCTTCCATAAATACACCCCCTTCCATGAGCAGATCCTCGTTGAACTGCCCGACCGGACTTGGCCGGACCGGCGGATTACGAAAGCACCGCGCTGGTGCGCAGTGGACTTGCGCGACGGAAATCAGGCGCTCATCGACCCCATGAGCCCCGAGCGCAAACATAAAATGTTCGACCTGCTCGTCCAGATGGGCTACAAAGAAATAGAAGTAGGTTTTCCTTCGGCATCCCAGACCGACTTTGACTTTGTCCGCCAACTCATCGAAGGCGACCGCATACCGGAGGATGTATCGATTCAGGTCCTCACCCAAGCACGGGAGCACCTGATTGAGCGGACATTCGAGTCGCTGGAAGGAGCCGACCGGGCGATCGTCCACCTTTACAATTCGACGTCGGTCCTGCAACGCCGGGTGGTGTTCAACCAAGGCCGCGATGGAATCATCGATATGGCCCTCAACGGGGCGCGGCTGTGCCGAAAGTTCGAGGAAAATCTCCGCCACACCGAAATCACCTACGAATATTCGCCCGAGTCTTTCACCGGTACCGAACTGGATTTCGCCGCACGCATCAGCAACGAAGTCGCAGCTGTCTTCGAAGCATCCCCGGACCGCCAGATGATTCTTAACCTCCCGGCTACCGTGGAGATGGCGACCCCCAATGTCTATGCGGATTCGATCGAATGGATGTGCCGGAACCTCGCAGACCGGCAGAGCGTGATCGTCTCGCTGCATCCGCACAAC
>DGBL01000219.1 GCA_002384315.1 Micrococcaceae bacterium UBA4005
CCGTTCAGCCGCTGGTCGGCTCGCCCGTCGTCGGGGAGCCGTACCTCACCGCGGAGGGCAAGATTGCGATGCTCAAGGCGGACGGCGGCACGTTCCTGGGCGAATGCCAGACCGGAGAGGACTTCGACGGCAGCGCCTGCAACTCGAAAGTCCTCAGCGCCCGCTACTTCGCCGACGATTTCCTCCGCTTCGTCCCGCCCGCCAACCGGGCGCCGGAAGAGCGGATTTCCCCACTGGACATCAACTCGCACGGTACCCACACAGCCTCGACGGCAGCGGGAAACTCCGAGGTTCCCGTAGTTGTTGGCGGCCGCAATTTCGGCAGTGGATCCGGGGTCGCCCCGGCCGCAGCCGTCTCGGTCTACAAGATCTGTTGGGAAGACACGAATCCGAACACCGGGGGATGCTTCAGCTCCGCCTCGATCGCGGCCATTGAACAGGCCATCCGCGACGGGGTGGACGTGCTGAACTACTCCATTTCGGGAAACAACAACTCGACCACCGACCCCGTGGCCCTCGCGTTCCTCTCGGCTGCTTCCGCGGGCATCTTTGTCTCCGCTTCGGCAGGAAATTCCGGGCCCACCGCCAGCACGGTCAACCACAGTTCTCCGTGGCTCACGACCGTCGCTGCCAGCACGTTCTCCCACGAACTGCAGGGAACGGTCGAACTCTCGGACGGCACTAAATACCGTGGCGCGTCGATCATGAACCGCGAGTTGCCCCAGACTGCGCTGATCCTCTCCAGGCAGGCCGCCCTCGCCGGAACGGACCCGGCCCGGGCGGCCCTATGCTACCCAGGATCCCTCGACCCAGCCAAGGTTGCAGGCAAGATTGTTGTTTGCGACCGCGGCGTCATAGCGCGTGTAGACAAGAGCGCCGCCGTGCTCCAGGCGAACGGGGCAGGCATGGTACTGGTCAACGTTGTTCCGGGATCCCTGGACCTCGATCTGCACTCCGTGCCAACAGTCCACATTGACGGTACCGAGATCAAAGACAAGGTTGCCGCGAACCCCGCGCTCACCGCCGCCTTGGTCGATGAGGACACCACGGGTCTTCTTACTCTGCCGACACCACAGATCGCCGCGTTCTCCTCGCGTGGACCTTCGCTTGCGTCCAACTCCGATCTGCTTAAACCTGACCTGGCAGCCCCTGGGGTGAATGTGCTGGCCGGTGTTTCCCCGGTCAGCACCGGGGAGAACTTCGGCTTCTCCTCAGGTACCTCGATGGCGGCACCCCAGGTCGCGGGCCTTGGGGCGCTGATCCTGGCCAAGAACCCGACGTGGTCGCCGGCAGCGGCGAAGTCAGCCCTTATGACCACCGCCGGGAACCTGGTCACCGCAGACGGCAGCGTCGACCCAGACGTGTTCGCCACCGGCGCCGGCCATGCCAACGCGGCCGCGATGCTCAGCCCCGGACTGGTCTACGACGCCAATGCGACCCACTGGAATGGGTACCTGCAGAGCTTGGGTGCGCCGCTCGGACTGAAGAAAAAACAGGTGGTCGAGGCACGGAACGTCAACGTTCCCTCTATTGCCCTGGGCAGCCTTACCGGCAAAGTCACTGTCACCCGCACGGTGACGGCAACCGCGCCCGGTTCGTACACAGCCAGCGTCGCGCTGCCAGGCATTCAAGCTAAGGTTTCGCCCGCGAAGCTCAGCTTCAAGAAAGCGGGGGAATCCCAGAGTTTCAGGGTGACTTTCGAGAACCAGAGCGCAGCGCTGGATGAATATTCGCTCGGACGGCTGACCTGGACGGAACGCCGTGGGGGGACCGTCAGCTCGCCGATTGCGGTGCAGCCGGTAACCGCCGTGGTTCCCGCGACGGTGGACTTCAGCTCGGCTGCGGGAACCGGCAGCGGATCCTTCAGTGTGGTGTCGGGAACCGATGCTCCCATCGACTTGGCGGTGAAGGGACTTGCGAAGGCGAACAGCCGCTCCATCGAGCTGGTTCCGGGCGGTGCCCCGAGCACGCGGAGCAACGCCAGTAACGACGTCAGCGAGGTAGTGGTGCCCGAAGGATCATCGCTCGCACGCTTCGCCATCAACGCCGACGACCAGGCGGACGATTTTGACCTCTACCTCATCACCCCGGACGGACGCGTTCTGCAGGCTGCCACCGCGGCAGCCAGCGAAGCGTTGGTCCTTAACAATCCGTTGGCCGGGCGCTACCTGGTCATAGCCAACCTGTACAGCACAGCTGACGGTGGACCCGCTACTGCCAGCGTGGAGGTGACAGTGCTTGCCGGAGACGAAGGCAACATGTCCGTTAGCCCCGACCCGCTTGTCCTAGCCAATGGCGAGGACGGCGAGGTGAATGTCGCTTGGACCGGGTTGGAACCGGGAAGCTATGTGGGCCGGGTGGAATTCGGTACCGGCCCGGCCACGGCCGTGAGCGTCACAATCGGAGCGGATGGGACGGCCACGACGGCGCCCGCTGCAACCGTCGTCGACGGTGGAGCGCAGCTATCCGGTTCGGGAACGCCAGCCGGGTCCTGAGCTGTTGCCGGGGGCGCTTCGGCGCGAACCGGCAGCAGCCAGGCGAGAACAGGGCGCTTTCTAGCGCCCTGTTCCTCCGTAGACCGTCGCAGTCGACTCGCCGTCGAGGTCAAACGCGGCGTGGACAGCGCGGACGGCGGTGTCCAACAGGTCCGCGCTCGTGACCACGGAGATACGGATCTCCGAGGTGGAGATCATGTCGATGTTCACGCCGGCGTCGGAGAGGGCCTTGAAAAAGCGGTAGGAGACACCAGGGTTCGACCGCATTCCGGCGCCGATCAGCGACAGCTTTCCGATGTGTTCGTTGTAGTCGACGGCCTCGAAACCAACCTGGGCTTGCGCCGCGCCAAGGGCTGCCAGGGCAGTGGCGCCTTCCACGAGCGGGAGCGTAAACGAAATATCAGTGCGTCCCGAACCGTGGGTGGAAACATTCTGCACAATCATGTCGATATTGGTATGCGCTGCGGCCACAATACCGAACAGTTCCGCGGCCTTTCCGGGTACATCGGGGACGCCGACTACGGTGACTTTCGCTTCCGAGCGGTCGTGGGCCACGCCGGAAATGATGGGCTGTTCCAAGGGTTCTCCCTCTTGAATCTTGATCTGGTCATCAGGGCTGGGGACAACCCAGGTCCCTTCGTGGTGGCTGAAGGACGAACGCACATGGATACGCACGCCGAACCGGCGTGCGTATTCCACGCACCGCAGGTGCAGGATTTTGGCGCCTGAGGCGGCCATTTCCAGCATTTCTTCACTGGAAATCTGCTCAATTTTTTGGGCCGTGGGGACAACGCGCGGATCCGCCGTGTAGACGCCGTCGACGTCGGTGTAAATTTCGCAGACATCCGCGTCCAGCGCGGCGGCGAGGGCAACTGCTGTGGTGTCCGAACCGCCCCGGCCTAGGGTTGTGATGTCGTTGCTCTCCCGGCTCATACCCTGGAAACCGGCGACGATCGCAATGTCGCCCTTTTCGATTGCGGTGCGGATACGGTGCGGGGAAACGTCGATAATGCGGGCCTTGCCGTGGATGGCGTCGGTGATCATCCCGGCCTGGCTACCCGTGAAGGACTGTGCGGATGCGTCGAGGCCGTGAATGGCCATGGCAAGCAGGGCCATGGAAATCCGCTCCCCAGCACTGAGGAGCATATCCATTTCGCGGGCGTCGGTTGTGGTGGAGACCTGCGCGGCGAGGTCCAGCAGTTCGTCCGTGCTGTCGCCCATGGCCGAGACTACAACAACCACCTGGTGTCCTGCGGCCTGGGTTTGCACCACCCGTTGCGCCACCCGTTTGATGCCTGCGGCATCGGCAACGGAGGAACCGCCGAACTTCTGGACGATCAGGCTCATGGGCACGCTCACTGACTGTGGATCCTGGCTGGGGGCGGGAAATGCGGGACGACGCAGCGCCCGCACACAGTTTAGCCCCGGCCGTGAAGGGCACCCAATTGCGTCAATTAGGTGACAGGCGGCCCGCCGGGCTGTCGGTCGCACCGACGGTGACATAGTCTTCCACCATGAGCAGTGAGGCAGGCATCACCGCCGCGGGTGTCGTGCGCAGTTTCGGGTCCGTCAGGGCGATTCGCGCCATCGATTTCGAGGCACCTCCCGGCGAGGTCACTGCGTTGATCGGCCCCAACGGTTCGGGGAAGACCACCCTCATGCTGATCCTGGCCTCGCTGTTGGCCCCGGATGCCGGGACGGTGCGGATTTGTGGGGTGGATCCGCTGGTGGATCCGCTAGCGGTTCGGCGGATGGTGGGATGGATGCCGGATACGCTGGGCGTCTGGGACTCTTTGACCGCTCGCGAAATTCTGCAGACACTTGCAGCGTGTTACGGGCTGGCGCCACCAGAGCGGGAACGGCGGGCGGAGGAACTGCTGCGGCTTGTACGGCTGGAAGATCTTGCCGGCCAGCCCGCCCGGGTACTTTCCCGTGGACAACAGCAGCGGCTGAGCTTGGCCCGCGCGCTGATTCATGATCCTCAGGTGCTCCTGCTGGACGAACCGGCGTCGGGCCTCGACCCGGGATCCCGGGTTGAACTGCGTTCTCTCCTGCGCACCCTGGCGGGACTGGGTAAAACCATCGTCGTTTCCAGCCATGTGCTCGTCGAGCTGGATGCCATTGCGGACCGGGCAGTGTTTGTGAAGCGGGGAAAATCTGTCCAGACACAGCGCCTTGTCGATGCTGGAACCCAGCGTCGGACATACCGCATCTGCGCCGAACCGATCGAACCGTTGCTCGAGGCACTCTCCCGGCACGGCTTCGGGTTCACCTCCAGCGCACAGACCCGCACCAACGAGGTGGACGTCGTCCTTGACGGCACGGCTCACGCGGCGTGGCTGTTGCGCACGCTCGTTGAGGCCGACGTCGTCGTCAGCGCGTTCGCGCCAGCCGGCGGGGCGCTGGAGGAGACCTATATGACTCTGGAAGTCGGTGCCGAATGAACCCGCAGACCGAGCAGGTTGACGCAGTGTCCCCTGCGGAGCGCACGGGACGTGGCGGATTGCCGTTCGTCTCGGGCGTCAGGACAATTTTCCTGCTGGAGATGCGCCAGCGGCTGCGTGCGCGTTCCTGGTACATCATGCTCGCCATCTGGTTCGTGGTGATTGGGCTGGTGTTTGGACTAGCCGTGCTGACGACGGCGACGGTGGGCGTGGATAACGGCGGCGTCCTTTTTGACCTCGTGGTTGGGTTCGTCCTTTTTTTCGGGCTGCTGGTAGCGCCCGGGCTCTCAGCGAATGCGGTCAACGGCGACCGGGTCGCTGGAACGCTGGCAGTGCTGCAGGTAACGCTGCTCACTCCATCCCAGATCCTGGCTGGTAAATGGCTGGCCGCCTGGACGGCGTCCCTTGGATTTCTGGCGGCAGCAACGCCGTTCACGCTCTGGGCGCTGGCGCTGGGCGGGGTCGATCCGCTCGCAGCAGTCGTTTCCATCCTGATGCTCGCCGTGGAACTCGGTGTGGTGTGCGCCGTGGGTATAGGGGTCTCGGCCCTAGCCAGCCGGCCGCTGTTTTCCATCGTCACCACCTACATGCTCGTGGCGATGCTGGGTATCGGAACGCTCATCGCGTTCGGACTGAGCATGCCGCTGGTGCAGGAGGACGACGTTGAGGTTGTCTATTCCTACAGCACCGACGGGCAGCAGTACGGGCCGCGTCAACCGTCTGCTGAAGCGGAAACTCCTCTGCCAGCCACGGACTGCCAGAGTGAGACCTACCGACAGACGGTCTACCATACGGAGCGCTCCGCTTGGCTACTGGCAGCGAACCCCTTTGTGGTGGTGGCTGATGCGGTGCCGTATGCGCCCGTTCCCCCGTCCGTCCGGGATGGCTCCGCGGTATATCGGCAGCCGGGAGTGATGGAATTCCTCAGCATTGGCGTACGGGAGGCACAAGCGGGTCCTGACCTTGAGTACACGTGCGAAGAATCGTATCTGGGGGCACGCGAATTGCAGGATGGGCAAATTCCCATCTGGCCGCTTGGCCTGGGCTTGCAACTGCTGCTGGCCGGGGCGTTACTGGTGGCGGGCAGGGCGCGCCTGGCGACGCCGGCACACAGGATCCCCCGCGGGACGCGCATCGCCTGACCTGCGATTCCCAGGCGTACCGGTGGGAAGAGATCAGGTCATCGCGCGGCGGCCCTCGAATGCGCGCCCAAGGGTGACCTCGTCCGCATATTCGAGGTCACCGCCCACGGGAAGGCCGGAGGCCAGACGGGTCACTGAAATTCCGAGTGTTTTGAGCATGCGCACCAGGTAGGTGGCCGTAGCTTCGCCCTCAAGGTTCGGGTCAGTGGCGATAATGATTTCCTGGATCTGCTCATCGGAAAGCCTGCTGAGGAGTTCGCGGATGCGCAGCTGATCGGGGCCGATGCCGGCAATGGGATTGATGGCCCCGCCGAGCACGTGGTAGCGGCCGCGGAAGGACCGGGTGCGTTCGACGGCGATCACGTCCTTGGACTCTTCGACCACGCAGATCATGGTCGGGTCCCGACGCGGATCGCGGCAGATGGAGCAGGTTTCCTGCTCGGTGACGTTGCCGCAGGTGGTGCAGAACTTCACGCGCTCCTTCACTGTCGTGATGGCTGCGGCCAGCCGCTGTATGTCCTCAGCGTCCGCTTCGAGGATGTGGAAGGCCAGTCGCTGCGCCGACTTGGGTCCGACGCCGGGGAGTCGTCCGAGCTCGTCAATGAGTTCTTGGACTGCGCCTTCGTACACGTGAACCTCTTCCTGGCTTATTGTCGACACTCGTTTGACGGCAAAACCTACGCGGAGCCATTGTCCCGTTCTTCCACGAGCCTGCCGTTGAGAATGCGCTCAATGGCAGCGCGCCCCACCAGCCCGGATTCCTCGACCGATATGTCGTCTGCGCTGGGCTCATCCTCGGGGTAACCCAAGTCTACGGTGCCCGGTTTTCGCGCTGAGTCCTGCGGGCGGCTA
>DGBL01000218.1 GCA_002384315.1 Micrococcaceae bacterium UBA4005
GGATGGAGTGGATCTCACCGGCGGGCATGAACTTCCGGCGGTACCTCGACGAGCAGCTTCGAGCGCTGGCTCGTGCCCGCAATCTGGTCGAGGATGCTGCGCAGCTGGTCGAATCGAACGCGTTGGAACCGCCGATGCGGGACTTCGGCGCTGCAGCGCATGAGTTGCCGTGACACTGGCCCACCGGCAGGAGTTCACCCCTGCGCAGCCGCGGGAGCCGGGCGTTGATGTGCGTGGGGGCGTGGCTGGTATTGCTTTTCAATGGGAGGAATTGGCGGCTGGCACGGCCTCGCTGCACCGCCTCGCAACGGAGGTGGAGACAGTTGTGCAGGAGTTGGCGCGTCAGGTCCGGGTGCTTGAGCTGGGGACTTTTTCCGCGCTCGCCGAATGCGCCCTCATAGCAGGTGGGAATGGAACTTCAGCGGAGTGCTTCTCCCGGCGTGGCTTGGACGCCGTGGAAGCGGCGCGTGAAAGCCGGGTGGCCCTTGGCGTGGTGCACGCCGATCTGGCGGCAACCGCGCAGATGCTCGCCGCGAGCAGGGCCGCCTATCTCGTGGCGGAAGCGTTCGCTTCCAGTGCGGTTGCGCGTGCCGCGGCGGTGCAGGAGGCCGCTGCATGGTGGGCGGGCGTCGTTACGGAAAGCGCTGGGCTGACGGATCTGCGTCCGATAGTGGTGGAGCGGCGCGCGGCCACTGGGTCCATCACTAGTCTCGAAGGCAACCTCGAGGGCCTTCTTGGCACGCTGGAGAGCGTGGAAGGCGACCCGGACGGCTCGCTAGAAATCCTGGCCGCGGAAAATGCTGACGGAGCGGTCTACGTGGTCGTCCTGCCGGGGACCCAGGGTGAGTCTTTCAATAGCTCAAATCCCTTCGATCTCGGAGGAAATATCGAGGCAATGCAGTTCGGAAGCACCTATGTTGCCGAAGCCGTTGGGACCGCACTGGAACAATCCGGGGCACGTCCGGGGGATCAGGTGATGATCGCCGGGTACAGCCAGGGCGGCTTGCACGCCATGAACGTCGCCGCAGACGAGCAGATCCGTGCCCGTTACGATATCGAACTGGTCCTCACCGTTGGCTCGCCGACCGGGGCAATGGTCTCGGGCCCGGACACCGAGTATGTTCACCTGGAACATATTGACGATGTGGTGCCCAACTTCGTCACTACGGACAACCCGGACGAGCGTCACCGGGTCACCGTGACATTGCGCAATGAGGTCCCGGAGTTCATTGGTGAGGGTAAGGGGCTGGGCCCTGCGCATAAACTGGCGAACTACCAGCAGGGCGCGGCCGCTATTGAAGCCGACGACATGGCGTCCCTTGCCCCTGCTGCCTCCGCGCTGGCCGCTTTGGGTTCAGCAGCCGTCGTGCGCCGGCACCATTTCACGCTACGGAGGAAACCACCGGACGCGCCGGTCGCCAAAACTAATCTCCCGCTGGCACCGCAGCGTTAGCCCAGCCGCCGGACCAGCCGCCGCTAGGCTATGGGCATGAGCATTTCCAAGCATTCCGACGCCGACGGCGCCCCCCTGCGCGACCGGCGCAGCCTTCGACCGCGGCAAGTACTTGGCCTCCTGCCGCGCTACGCAGCAGGAAAGCCGCCCGTAGCCCTGGATGGCATCCAGGGCTACAAGCTCTCATCCAACGAAAACGCTTTGCCGCCGCTCGAGGTTGTGCGGGAAGCGATTATCGAACAATCATTGTCGGTGAACCGGTACCCCGACCCGGCGACCACGACGCTTCGGGCGGAACTCGCTTGTGTTCTTGATGTTCCGGCTGAGGATATTGTCACTGGTGCCGGCAGTCTGGGGGCGCTTAACCAGATTCTCGCTGCGTTTGCGGGGCAGAACGACTTCGACGCTCCGGATGAGGTCATCTATCCCTGGCGTTCGTTTGAGGCCTACCCCATCTGCATCGGCCTCGCTGGTGCGCGGGGGATGCCGGTACCGCTGTGCGCAGACGGCACCCACGATCTCGATGCGATGTCCGAGGCAGTCACTGACCGTACGCGGGTCATCCTGCTCTGCACCCCGAACAACCCCACCGGGCCGGCGCTCGGCGCAGACGCCGTGGACGCGTTTCTGGCCCGGATCCCCCCGCATATTGTGATTGTGCTGGATGAGGCCTATCAGGAGTTCGTGCGCGACCGGTTTGCCGTGGACGGCCGGGACATCTACCGCAGTCATCCGAACCTAGTGGTGCTCCGCACCTTCTCCAAGGCTCACGGCCTAGCTGGTCTCCGGGTGGGATATTCGTTGTCCCAACAAGTTCTAAGCGCGCATCTGCGGCTGACGGCCGTACCGTTCGCTGTGAGCCAGGTGGCGGAGCACGCGGCAGTGGCGTCACTGCGCCACCTCCCTGAGGTGCTGGAGCGGGTGCAGGGAATCGTTGCGGAACGGGACCGGGTCACGACCGCGCTCGCCGCGCTTGGTTGGGACATTCCGTCCGCGGAGGGAAATTTCGTCTGGCTGCCGCTAGCGGCGGACACCGACGGGTTTGCCGCCATCGCGGCCAGGCATGGCTTGGCGCTGCGGGCATTTTCCGGCGACGGAGTAAGGGTAAGTATCGGCGAACCCGAGGCAAATAGCCGATTCATCGAGCTTTGCGCCGCTTATTATTGCCGAAAGGCCACGAATTTTCCGGCAGAAATAGGCAGAGCCGAGCCAACTGTTTAGTCTTGAACAGGACATACTCCGAATATATGTATCTTCAGGTACAAATTTTCGAAGGTA
The DNA here is from genome assembly GCA_002384315.1 of Micrococcaceae bacterium UBA4005. GTDB lineage: Bacteria > Actinomycetota > Actinomycetes > Actinomycetales > Micrococcaceae > Arthrobacter_D. The sequence continues at coordinate 2,732 of DGBL01000218.1, forward strand.
TGCACTCGAGGGAATATTATGCGGTTTGTGAGGAGTGGATATGACAGGCACACGGTTACCAGCGGCGCAACTCCGGCCGGGAGAGACGGCGGAGCCTGCCTATATCGCTGATCGAGCCGTCACGGACCAAGACAGTGCGCCGCCCATGGTCCAGTTCCTGGACGCCAACGGCAGGCTCGCCGTTGACCCCGCCTACAACGGCTACTCGGGAGGTACCGGCCCGGAGCGATTGAAACAGCTCTACCGCGACATGTATCTGCTTCGGCGCTTCGATCAGGAATCGACGGCCCTCCAACGCCAAGGCGAACTGGCCCTCTGGGTGCCTTTGACCGGGCAGGAGGCTGCCCAGATCGGTTCGGGCCGCGCCCTGCAGTCGCAGGACTACGCATTTCCAACCTATCGGGAACACGGGGTAGCGCTGACGCGAGGTGTCAGGCCCGCGCAGATTCTGGGTCTCTTTCGCGGCATCACCAACGGCGGCTGGGATCCGCGGGAATACAATTTCCACCTGTACACCTTGGTCCTGGCAGCGCAGACGCTGCACGCAGTGGGCTATGCGATGGGGATCCAGCGTGACGGGCTAGCTGATCCCGATCTCCCGCCAGCTGCAAGCGTGGCCTACTTCGGCGACGGCGCCAGTTCCGAGGGTGATGTCCACGAGTCGATGGTATTCGCCGCATCCTTCAATTCGCCCGTGGTGTTCTTCTGCCAAAACAACCATTGGGCAATCTCTGTTCCCTCCTCCGTGCAGACGCGCGTACCGCTCGCCCAGCGGGCGGAAGGCTACGGCTTCCCAGGTATCCGGGTGGACGGCAATGACGTACTGGCCGTGGAAGCGGTGACCAACTGGGCCCTTGAGCGGGCACGCTCGGGCGGCGGACCGGTTCTGATCGAGGCATTCACCTACCGGATGAGCGCGCATACGACGGCTGATGATCCCAGTAAATACCGCCTTACCGAAGACGAAGCGCAGTGGCATCCCAAGGATCCGCTGGCGCGGCTTGAAAAGCACCTTCGATCCAGCGGGAAGGCGGAGGAAGACTACTTTGATGCATTGACCGACGAGGCAAAGACGATGGCAAGCGAACTTCGGCGCGATGTCCTGGCCATGACGGCGCCCAGCCTGAAAGAGCGATTTGCCAGCGTCTATGCGGAGCCTCATCCTCTCATCCAGGAGGAGCTGAAATCGTGGCAGGACTATGAGTCCGGGTTCGTCGACGCCGGGGCGGGCGACCGATGACAACGATGACTATCGCCAAAGCGATCAACGCCGGCTTGCGTACTGCGCTCACCGATGACCCGAAAGTTCTCCTTATGGGAGAGGATATCGGCGAACTTGGCGGAGTCTACCGGGTGACCGAAGGGCTCAAACGGGAATTCGGATCCATGCGAGTCGTCGATACGCCTCTGGCCGAGTCAGGGATTATCGGCACCGCCATTGGACTGGCGCTGCGCGGCTACCGTCCCGTCTGCGAAATCCAGTTCGACGGTTTTGTCTTCCCCGGGTTCAACCAGATCACTACGCAACTGGCGAAAATGCGCACCCGTAGCGACGGGATGCTGAGTGTTCCTGTGGTCATCCGCATCCCCTACGGCGGCGGAATCGGAAGTGTGGAGCACCATTCGGAATCGCCGGAAGCATTGTTCGCGCATACAGCCGGGCTGCGGATCATCACGCCATCAAATCCGCACGACGCCTATTGGATGATCCAGCAGGCAGTCACTTCGCAGGACCCGGTGATCGTCTTCGAGCCCAAACGACGGTACTGGCTCAAGGGCGAGGTGGATACCAGCCAGCCAGCAGGGGACCCTTTCACGGCGCATGTGCTGCGGCAGGGAACTGACGCAACGATCCTCGCCTACGGACCTTTGGTGCCTGTTGCCCTGGCGGCCGCCGCAGCGGCTGCGGAGGACGGGCACAGCGTCGAGGTGATCGACCTTCGGTCGATTTCCCCCATCGACTTCGACACCATCACCAGCTCCGTGACCAAGACCGGTCGATTGATCGTGGCCCACGAAGCTCCCATCTTCGGCGGAATTGGCGGTGAAATCGCCGCACGAATCTCTGAGCGAGCGTTTCTCTCGCTCCAGGCGCCCGTTATCCGGGTCGGCGGCTTCCACATGCCGTATCCGATCGCCCGGGTGGAGGATCAGTATCTCCCCGACATCGACCGGCTGCTGGATGCACTGGACCGTTCGTTTGCCTACTAGCCCGCCACCTTAAGGACGTGCCATGACTCTTAATACGTTCCGCCTCCCGGATGTCGGCGAGGGACTCACCGAGGCAGAAATCGTGCAGTGGAAAGTCGAGCCAGGAGCCACCGTCGCGGTTAACGACATCATCGTGGAGATCGAAACCGCCAAATCCCTGGTCGAATTACCCTCGCCGTTCGCGGGCGTGGTCGCCTCCCTGCTGGTTCAGGAAGGAGACACTGTCGAGGTGGGCACGCCCATCTTTTCGGTGGAGGACGACGACGCCGCCAGCCAGGCGCCGGCGCCGCAGATGCCGGGCGAGTTCTCCACCCCGTCCGTGGCGACCCGGCGCCCCACGGGGTCAGCGGCCGCTGATACGGAAAATGCCCACCCGGCGGTTGTTCCGGATGAGGAGTCGGAGGCCGGCCCGTTGGTGGGAACAGGTCCGAAAGCTGACGCCGTCCGTCGTCGGGCCCGGAAGCCGCGCGCCGACCAGGCGGAAGGCTCCGCTCCGGGGCAGGCCACCCCGGCAGCTACGCAGCCGGTCAGCCCTGCAGCCAGCTCTGCAGGGACCCCGGCGGCTGCCACAGCGCCGGTCACCGCCCGGAGCGGTCCGATCAATCAGCTCATCAATCGGGTTCTGGCCAAACCTCCGGTGCGCAAGGCCGCCCGGGACCTTGGAATCAACCTGGCGGACGTCACCGGAACCGGATCAGCCGGAGAGGTCACCAAACAGGATCTCATGAGCTATCAAGCCCAGCGTGAAGCCGAGCAGGACGGCGCGAACAGCTTCTGGACCTCAGCGAAAGGCGGCCCCGGGCGGGTGGAACGCATTCCGGTCAGGGGAGTGCGCAAGGCCACGGCCAAGGCAATGGTCGAAAGCGCATTTTCGGCGCCCCATGTCAGTATCTTCGTGGATGTGGATGCGTCCCGCACCATGGAATTCGTCAAGCGGCTCAAGGCATCCCGCGATTTCGAAGGCATCAAGGTTTCACCCCTGCTCATTCTCGCCAAGGCTGTTATCTGGGCCACGGCGCGGAACCCCTCGGTCAACGCCAC
>DGBL01000189.1 GCA_002384315.1 Micrococcaceae bacterium UBA4005
CAGGGGACCGGCTCGCTGCCCTTCACTGTCGACGGTAGCGGGTCTGTGCGCGGCGGCCATCTGCTGATCGACGCCAGCAGTTCATCCCAGTTTGTCTCCGCACTGCTGCTCGTCGGCGCCCGATTTAGCGCGGGATTGCATCTGGAACATGCAGGCGAGCCAGTGCCCAGCCTTGACCACATTGCCATGACGGTGCAAGCTCTGCGGGCTGTCGGGGTGGAAGTTGACGATGCACTGCCCAACCACTGGAAGATCGCACCGGGACCCATCCGTGCGTTCGATGTGCGGATTGAATCCGATCTCTCCAACGCCGGTCCGTTCCTCGCCGCCGCCGTCGTGACGGGAGGCACCGTTCGCGTGCGGAACTGGCCCGAACGGACGGACCAAGTGGGCGATGCCTGGCGTCGCATCCTGCCCGCGATGGGAGCCTCGGTTCGGCGCGACGGCGCGGATCTGCTGGTGAGCGGCGGTGACGGAATTCGTGGCGGGACGTTCGCGGATACCAGCGAACTGGCGCCGACGGTGGCTGCGCTGTGCGCCTTGGCCCGCACCCCGTCCATCCTCACCGGCATAGCCCACCTCCGCGGTCACGAGACTGACCGGCTCGCGGCCCTAGTCCGGGAAATCAACCGCCTGGGCGGAGATGCGCAGGAGACCACCGACGGGCTGATCATTCGGCCCGCACCGCTGCACGGAGGCCTCGTCCGCACTTACGAGGATCACCGCATGGCCACCGCTGGCGCCATTCTGGGCCTCGCTGTGCCCGGGGTCGATGTCGAGAACATCGCGACGACCGCGAAAACCATGCCGGAGTTCCCCGAGTTGTGGGCGGCGATGGCCGCGACCGCAGGAAGCGGCGCAGGCGCCACTGCGGAAGCCGCGCCGCATGCCTGAGTCAAGCAACCGCCGCGCAGCCCGTGCCTGGGACGAATCCGACATCCGTATCCGGCCGAACAAGAAGGGCTCGCGTCCGCGCACTAAAAACCGGCCCGCCTACGACGACGCAGTGACCGGCCGGATCGTGACGGTCGACCGCGGGCGGTATACGGCGGTCGTGGATGAGGACACGCCGTCGGAGCGGTTGGTAGTGGCTGCACGGGCCCGGGAATTGCGGCGCAACGCCGTCGTCGCCGGCGATCTTGTGGCCCTGGTCGGCGACCGCTCCGGCGGCCCGGACGCCCTGGCTCGGTTGGTGCGCATCGAGGAACGCCGGACGGTGCTCCGGCGCAGCGCTGACGATACCGATCCGGTGGAGCGCGTAGTGGTGGCCAACGCCGACCAGTTGGTCATTGTCGTAGCGGCGGCGAACCCTGAACCGCGCACCGGGTTCATCGACCGGGCGCTCGTGGCTGCCTACGACGCCGGGATCAGCCCTCTGTTATGCATCACGAAAGCCGATCTGATGGACCCCGCCGCACTGCTGGCCAACTACGCCCATCTTGACCTGCAGGTGATCATCAGCCGCACCGCGGATGACCCGGACGGAATCGACGCTCTGTCCGACGACGGCGCCTCCGCCCGACTTTCCCATCCGGGCGTCGAGGAATTGCGCGCCGTGCTCGACGGGCAGGTCAGCGTGCTGCTTGGCCACTCCGGCGTGGGCAAGTCGACCATGGTCAACGCCCTGACCGGATCCACCCGCGCCACCGGCGGCGTCAATGCCGTCACCGGCCGGGGCCGGCACACATCCTCCTCGGCGATTGCGCTGAAGGCCGCTGATTCCTCTCCCGGTACCTGGATTATTGATACGCCCGGGATCCGCTCGTTCGGTCTGGCTCATGTGGACGCAGATCGCATCCTGCAGGCCTTCCCGGACCTTGAGCCAGGCACCGGAGCCTGCGAACGCGGCTGCCGCCACAACTCCCTAGCCGTCAACTGCGGTCTGCGTCCGTGGGTCGCTACCGGAGCGGCAGGCGAGTCGGGGCCTGTGCGTCTGGGCTCCCTACATCGGCTGCTGGACGCCGGGACCGCAGAGCTGCGCGGACCGTCGGTTGAAGCCAAAGAACTCGGCAGCCAGTAGAGCCTGCTACACTTGCACAAGTTGTGAAGTTGTTGTGTTGCGCATTATATTCCAAGCCTTGACGCCTCCCCTGGAGTTCGAAAGCTTTTTTGATAAGCGAAAACGGACACCACGACGAGTTCCCCGAATCACGGGGATACTCTCATCAAGTTAAGGATTTTCATCATGGCAGCAGGAACAGTCAAATGGTTTAACGCTGAAAAGGGCTTTGGATTCATCGCTCCTGACGACGGCGGCGCCGACGTGTTCGCACACTTCTCGGCCATCAACTCGAACGGCTTCCGTTCACTTGAAGAGAACCAGAAGGTCAACTTCGAGACCACTCAGGGCCCCAAGGGCCCACAGGCCGAGAACATCACTGTTGTCTAGTCTGTAAAGTTTTCAGTCGCGGTCGTCGCGGCACTAGTACGGGCTCCTGATGCGATTTCGCGTCAGGAGCCCGTACTAGTTAAGGGTTATAGGAAAAAACGTGGGTAAATCCCGGGCGTGTCATGATCGTCCTGCCCCGCTGCGTCCAGCCGAGGAGTTCCCGCGTGAGCGGGTCGCCGGACAAGCCTTGTTGTCTCGGTGAAGATCACACCGAGCATCGGCCCAGCCTCGAAACAGGCCCTAGGAAACAGGCCCGCGCGGCACGAACATAATCACAGCCACACCCGCGATGCAGATAAGCGACCCTATGACGTCCCAGCGGTCGGGCCGGAACCCGTCAAAGGCCATGCCCCACACCAGGGACCCCGCGACGAACACACCACCGTATGCAGCGAGGATCCTCCCGAAGTGCGCATCGGGCTGCAGCGTCGCGACGAATCCATATATCCCCAAGGCAATAATTCCGATGCCCGCCCACCACCACGCGCGGCCCTCCCGAACAGCCTGCCACACCATCCACGCGCCTCCTATCTCGGCGACAGCCGCCAGGACGAACAGGAGCACAGATTTAACAACGATCATGCTCCTCATCATGCCGCACAGTTACAGACATCCGCGAGGAAGCCGACGTCGATGCCGGCGGCTTCTGAAAACGACAGCGGACTTCGACCATCCCACGGCCGGAATCCCCGGGAAATCACGGATAGACGATAGGTTGAATGGTATGAATCTCGTCCAAAGCTATAACGATGATCTACGACTGGCCCATGTGATGGCCGATTCCGTGGACGACCAGACCATGGCCCGGTTCAAGGCCATAGACCTCAGGATCGAGACGAAACCAGACCTCACCCCCGTCACCGACGCAGACAAGGCCGCGGAAGAATCCATCCGCAGCCAACTCTCGCGCGTACGTCCCCGCGACGCGGTCCTGGGCGAAGAATTCGGCAGCTCGGGTGCCGGATCGCGCCGCTGGATCATCGACCCCATNNCTCATGGATGAAGGACGCCCCGTGCTGGGCGTGGTGAGCGCCCCCGCCCTGGGCAAACGCTGGTGGGCGGCCAGCGGAACCGGCGCCTTCATGGGCAAGTCCCTCGCCGCGGCCACGCGCCTGCGTGTATCCACTGTCTCGAAGCTTGGGGACGCCTCACTGTCCTACTCGAGTTTGTCCGGGTGGCGCGAACGCGGGACACTGCCCGAATTTGTGAACCTCACGGAATCGGTGTGGCGAACCCGCGCCTATGGCGACTTCTGGTCCTATTGCATGGTGGCCGAAGGATCCGTCGACATCGCCTGCGAGCCTGAACTGAACCTCTACGACATGGCGGCGCTGGTGCCGATCGTGACCGAAGCCGGTGGCCGGTTCACCTCCCTCGACGGCGCGGATGGACCCTTCGGAGGCAACGCCCTCGCCACCAATGCGCTGTTGCACGACGAGGTGCTCGCCACGCTCTCCCCCGGACTGATCGACCTCTCAAAAGCGCCTGCGTCTCCGGACCCTTCAACGGCTGACCGGTAGCACGCCGAACGGCGGGCGGCGGGGTCCAGCCCCGGGCATTCTGCGCCCATGTGGTGCTGGAGACCCGTCCACTTAAGGAAGGAACGGTGACCATGGCCCGTGGAGGCCCGAGCCTGGATGCACACCGCCGGGTGGAGTTTGCGAAGACCTACCTCAGCGGAGGCAATCGATACGATCGGGTGCGTCCAGGCTACCCGGCGGATGTGGTGGACTGGCTGCTGCCTACCGGATGCGTTGACGCGGCCGACCTCGGGGCAGGGACAGGGCTTTTCACCCGGTTGCTCACTGCCCGCGGCCTCACCGTGCGCGCGGTCGATCCATCTGCGGACATGCTCTCCGTGCTTGCTGGCAGGCTCCCGCAGGTGCGGATCCGAGCGGGTACAGCCGAATCGACCGGGCTGGACCCGCAGTCGGTGGACATCGCGACCATAGCCCAGGCATGGCATTGGTGCGATCCCGCCGCAACATCGGCCGAGGCCGCCAGGATCCTCCGCCCCGGCGGAACCTTGGGTATTCTCTGGAATCAGCTCGACGTCGCGATCCCCTGGGTGCATCGACTCTCGCGGATCATGCATGCCGGCGACGTCTTCTCGCCCGACTTCCAGCCCAGGCTGGGTCCCCAATTCGCTCAACCGGAGCACCGGATCATCCGGTGGGAGCAGCCGTTGGCAGTCTCCGATGTGCTGGAACTGGCCAAGTCCCGCAGTTACTACCAACGGGCCAGCCCGACTATCCGCGAAAAAGTGAAGGGGAACCTGTCCTGGTATCTATATGAGCACCTTGCCTTTGCCCCGGACGCCGTTCTCCACCTGCCGTACTACACCCATGCCTGGCGCGCTCCGACCCTAGCTTTTCGGAGCACCTAAGCCTACTATTTAGGTATGCCGAAATTTATTGCGCTAGGGGCTGTGCTCCTGTTGCTGGCCCTCAGCGGCTGCGCTGGCGCGGCCGCTGAGGGGCGCAGTGCCACCGCGAGCGCCGATGACCGACCGCTGGTGCTGACCACCTTCACCGTCCTCGCGGACCTGGCCAACGAAGTTGGCGGTGGGCATGTGCGGGTGGAATCGATTACCAAAGTCGG
>DGBL01000066.1 GCA_002384315.1 Micrococcaceae bacterium UBA4005
GTGATCGACTGGTGGTGCTGCGCAGCGAGAACCTCAGTGGGCGCCAGCAGCGCGGCCTGCCCACCGGCGTCGACCACCTGGAGCATGGCCCGCAGCGCCACAATAGTCTTGCCGGATCCCACTTCTCCCTGCAGGAGCCGGTTCATGGGGTGGCTGGCGCCAAGATCACTGGCCAGAACTTCTCCGACCTCGAGTTGGCCTGCTGTCAGGGTGAACGGCAGTCCTGCGTCGAAGCGCTCGCGCAATCCTCCCCGCACCGGAGGTCGTGCCGTAGCCGGTTCCCGAGCGGTGAGCGCCCGTCGGCGCGCCAGCGAGGTCTGCAGCACGAAAGCTTCCTGATAGCGGAACCGGTGCCGGGCGCGGTAGGCCTCCTCCACGACTACTGGACGGTGGATGGATTCGTACGCCTGCGCCAGGGACATCAGGTGATCCCGCTGGAGAATTGCCTCCGGGATTGGGTCGCTGAGCTCTTGTGGATCAAGAGTGTCCAGTACTATCCCGACCGCAAGGGAAATCCGATCGCTGCTGAGCTTTTCCGTGGCCGGGTATACGGGAATGGGTTGGTCCACCAGCACCGAATCCGCCGGTGCATCATCAAGGATCACATACTGCGGGTTGGTAAGGGTTAGTTTCTCGCGATAGACCGTCGCCTTTCCGGAGAACATGGCGCGTACTCCCGGGCGTAATTCCTTCATGGCCGTATAGCCGTTGAAAAAAGTCAGGTTCATACCGCCGAGCCGGCCGTCGGCGTCGTCGGTGATGACCACTTCCAGCAACATGCCCCGGCGGGTGTGCATCCTGCGCGAGTTAGCCGTCTGGACCCGCGCGATCAGGGTGACCTCCTCCTCTACCGGAACGTCGGCTATGGGAGTGAGTTCGCCGCGTTTGAGGTATGTGCGCGGAAAATAGTTGAGCAGTTCCCCGGCCGTGGATAGCTCCAGATGCTTCGCGAGAAGCTTCGCCTGCGCACCGAGGAGGCGGTCCAGGCCAAGCGCCAGCCCGGCGCCGGGGCTAGTGCCCATTGCCCTCGGGCATCCCGGCGGATACGGTCAACGGGCTGGTAGCCGGAGAAGACAGCCGGGTGATGGCCACGTTTACCGGACTCCCGGCCGCGTTGATGTATTCCATGGCAGGTCCGGGATCGGCAGCGTGAACGTGGACTCGCCAGCGGTAGCCCTCGTCAACGGGGCTCACTGCACTCATGATCACAGACTCGCCGACCTCATCAAGGTGCAGCCGCAGGGTTGCTGCGTCCAGTGGGCTGAGGTTGATGGTGCACATGATTTCCACGCCCTCGGCATCACCGCCGGCGTGGATATGCGGTGACTGGATGTCATAGCCGTGGAGCCCGTCAAGGAGTTCATGTTGAAGTTCCTCACCGAGGGACGCGGCCCGCAACGCATCTAGAATCAGCAGCAGCCCCACGCCCCCGGCGTCGACGATCTTCGCCTCGGTCAGCGGGCCAAGCTGGCTCTCGGTGTTGACTACCGCTTCGAGCGCAGACTGGACCATCGCCTGGAGGGTCAGAGCCAAGGCATTGTTGCTCTCGTCGCTGGCGAACTGGCCAGCCGTATCGGCTGCGGCCCCGGCTGCTGCCTCAAGGACGGAGAGCATTGTTCCTGGCACCGGGTCGCTGAGGGCGGACCAGCTGCGCAGCTGCGCCCTGTGCAGGGACGAGGCCAGCAGACGCGCTGTAAGGCGGGTGGTGCCGTGCAGCGGTTCAGCCAGGGCCGAGAGGAACACCGCGAACAATGTACCGGAGTTTCCGCGCGCGTCTTCCATCGCTGCGCGTCCGGCACTAGTCAATAATTCACCGAGGTCGGCCGTATCCGCGGCCCGGGCGGCGCGCGCACCCGCGCAGACGGTGAGGTAGAGGTTGGTTCCGGTATCGCCGTCGGCCACCGGGAAGATATTGATCGCGTTCAGCCGGTCGCTATGATTGCCCAGCACGACTTCCGCTTTGTCCAACCACCGCTTCATTGCTGGCGCGTTGGCGGCAATTCTAGTCTGCAAAATGATCCCATCCCGTGGCGGCCGGAGCCAGTGAACCACACCTCACACGAGGCGCTCCCGCCGAGACCGAGCCTACCGCAATGAATCCCGCGGGCAGGGTAACGGTTTGGTCAAAACTGGCGAGCAGTCCGTAGTCCTCGCCCCCGCCCAGGACCCAGGACAAAGGATCAGTGCGGAGAAGCTGCGCGGCGTGTCGCAGCGGGTCAGCGAGCCGTTCCAGCACCACTGGATCCAGGTCGATTGCGACGCCGCTGGCTGCTGCCACCCGGTTGGCGTCGCGGAGCAACCCGTCGGAAATGTCGATCATCGCGTGTACCCCGGCGCGTCCTGCGGCTGGTCCCGCTGCCAGCGGAGGCTCGGGCCGGCACTGCAGGTGGATCAGGTGCACCGAAGTCTCCTCCAACGCCTCCACGGCCAGGTTCGCTTCCAGCAGGGCCAGACCGGCTGCCGCGCGTCCCACAGTGCCCGCCAGGGCGATCACATCGCCGGGCTGTGCACCCGAGCGCAAAACCGGCTTCCGGCCATCGAGCGAGCCTGTCACCGCGGCTGTGACCACCACGACCGGGCCCGCGCCCAGATCGCCTCCAACGATTCCGCACCCCTCGGCACCTAACGCCAGGATGGCTGCACTGAAACCGTCCGCGAGGTCTTCCACCCAGGCCACCGGTGTTTTTTTCGGAAGCGTCAGGCTCACCACAAGGGATGTGGGCTGCGCGCCCATCGCGTTGATGTCGCTGAGATTCTGGGCCGCGGCCTTCCACCCGACGTCGTAGCCTGTTGTGACGAACCCGCTCGCCCGGTGAAGGCGGAAGTCATGGTCCTCCACGAGCGTGTCAATGGAGAGCACCGTCCGCCCGTCCGGCGCGTGGATAACCGCGGCGTCGTCGCCAGGTCCGACGACGACGCCGGAAACGGCGGCAAGGCGGGGGAAGATTCGCTGCAGCAACGCGGATTCGTTCAGGTCACCCACTGTATTTCCCATAGGCTAACGGTACGTCGGAGATAACTGGGTTGGGCGCATCCTCTGGGCTGGGAGCACCGGTCGGACACTAGCGCGCCGGGCCCACCGGCCGTGTCTCGGGGCTGGGCTAGGATTGGGATCGCTGTCAACCCGTTTTCTGCTAAGGGGATTCCTTGCCTGTCATTATGCCTATTTACGGCACCCGCCCGGAGGCCATCAAGATGGCTCCGATCGTTGAAGCGTTGAAAAACGCTGCTGAGTTCGAATGCATCGTCACCGTAACGGGTCAGCACCGCGACATGTTGGATCAGGTGAACCAGCTCTTCGGGATCGTCCCCGACCACGATCTGAACATTCTCCAACAGCGCCAGAGCCTCAGCGCGATCATGACCAGGACCATCGACGGCCTCGATACCCTGTTCCAGCAGCGGAAGCCGGACGCCGTCGTCGTCCAGGGAGACACGACTACCTCCACGGCTGCGGCGATCGCCGCTTTTTACCATGGGATCCCGGTGGTCCATGTTGAGGCCGGCCTGCGGTCAGGAAATCTTTTTTCGCCGTTTCCGGAAGAGGCGAACCGGAAGATCACCTCCCAGATCGCGAGCCTGCATCTGGCACCGACGAGCACCAGCAAAGCGAACCTGCTGGCCGAAAACATTCCCGAAGCGGACATCGTGGTCACTGGAAATACGGTCATTGACGCCCTGCTGCAGACAGTGGCTAAGCAGGTCCCCTTCGCTGACCCGGCACTCGAGGACATTGCGGCCTCAGGCAGGCGCGTGCTGCTGGTGACCACGCACCGCCGTGAGAACCAGGGCGACGCCATGCGCGGGATGGGCCGGGCACTGGCACGGATTGCGGACGCCGAACCGGATCTGGTCATCGTCCTGCCGGTACACAAGAATCCTGTGGTCCGCGAAGCTGTCCTGCCTGCCCTAGAGGGACGGGCCAACATTGTGGTGACGGAGCCATTGGCCTACGGGGAGTTTACGCGGCTGTTGTCCGTTGCCCACGTGGTCCTCACGGATTCGGGCGGTGTGCAGGAAGAGGCTCCGAGCCTTGGCAAGCCGGTACTGGTGATGCGGGAGAACACCGAACGACCGGAGGCCGTTGACGCCGGCACAGTGACGCTGATCGGCACCGATGAGGAGCGCATCGTCTCAGAGGTGCACCGACTGCTTCACGACCAGCAGCATTTCGACGCCATGTCCAACGCCGTCAATCCCTACGGCGACGGCCGCGCCGCCGCACGGACTGTTGCAGCGATCTCCCAACTCCTCGGCTGCGGCTCTCGGGTCGAGGATTTCGAGTAAAACTTCCCGAGGGACGGAAGTGTCTCGATCAAGCGGACGTAATCTCCGTGCTGTAGCCGAAGGCACGAAAATCCTGCTCGTAGCGTTTAACCACTAGCTCCACCAATTCAGGAGTATAAAACTCCGCCAGCCGGGATCCCGCATTCGTAATTTTGGGAGACTTGTTTACTGAACTATCACTCATCTCCGGCCGAACTGATCCCCAGATTTTGTCACTGACGAAGGCCATATCAGTCCACAGTGTCTCGAATTTCCCCACATAGTCGTAATCGATGCGTTCGAACAAGACATCGTCGTACTGAACCCGCCAGTGTGAGTTTTGCACCGGAGACGCCTGTTCGCAGATCGCCCGAATAAAAACCTCGAACGTCACCTCTTCGGCGGAGATATTGTGGCTTTTAAGATAGCGGTTCAGGTACCGCCGGGGATTACTGGTTTGCGTGCAGATTCGATCCAGATAACAGGAAAGCAATCGCGTGAATGGGTTCCTCACGAAAGTAAATCGGAAGTAGTTTCCGCTGTTGAGTACGGTACGCAAAAGGTCGTCGTCAAGCTGGTAGGGCGAAAGCAAGGGCGAAGAGCGCTCATCGTAGAGCGTCACGGCCGTCTTGCCGACCGGAGCATATTCAATGGCAAAGAGAGCATTCTTAACCGAACTGTTCGCTACCTTGTCCACTGCAAAATATAGATATTTGTTTCGCAGGGAAATATTGGTGTTGTTATGGAAATCATTAGTCTTCGTATAATCTGAAACTTTACTTAAATCATACAGCGACATGATTAAGGTGCCTTTCACAAAAATGTAAGTTATATAACGCTTGGATAGGAATCGCCTGAGCTATATTTTTCATTGATCTCGCGAAGCAGTGCCTGCCAGTGCATCTTTCTAACTTCCACTGAATCCACGAGATGGTGGTCGCGCCCACTCGGAATATATCGCGAGGAAATGAGACCTGTACGCTCGTCGAAGAGCGCGGCATTCAGATCGAAGTAGGAAACTCCAATCGCAGCCATCGCTTCGGCCGTACAGGCGTTGAAGTGCCGGACTGTCGCGTCCCTCTGAAAATCATTGGGAAAATCTGCTTTCATTCTCTCAATGACTCCGGTTTCTTCTTCTGCGGGATCCTCATTGATCGCAACAATTCTTTTAATGTATTGTATTGCCTTATTACGATCGTGGACCAGAACCGAGAGATTTACGCCCTTGACAAGAATGCGGTCGTTGGGGAAATCCAGACTCTCGATGAAAGTTCGATATATCTCCACAAAATTACGGATAATATCTTTCAAATTTATTTCTTCAAATTTCATGTACTTGCGATAGGGGATACCGAGCTCAATATCTACTTGGCCAAAATTAAGCACAAGGAAGTCGGGAGGGCTTTCTTTCAGTAAAGCCACAATGACGTTGCGCGTACCCAGGGAAGAGGCACGCTTACCGAACCCGGTAATTGTCGCCCCATGGACTGTCCGTAGCTCGCACGCCGTCCCGGTCAGCGCAGGATATGCTGCCCTCAGTTGTGGAGTGATCCCGAAATATTGTGAATGCGAATCGCCAACGACCAGTATTTTCATTTACTGCACGCCCACAATCATGCCAGCCGCGACAGTTGCATTCGTCGTCTCATCGATCAGGATGAATCCGCCCGTCAAACGGTTCCGGTGGTACTCGTCGGCCAGCAGCGGTACCGTCGTCCTGAGCCTGACCCTGCCCACCTCGTTCAGGTTCAACTCAGCGGCGCCCTGGTTGCGGTGCAGTGTGTTGATGTTCATCTCGTAATAGAGGTCCTTGACCAAAACCCTCGCACTACGCGTTGTATGCTTGATGCCGAATTTCATCCCCGCCCGCATGGGGCTATCGCCCATCCAGCAGATCATGGCCTCGACATCCTGGCTGACGATGGCCTGGTTATGGGGTCGGCAAATCATATCGCCCCGGGAAATATCGACGTCGTCCTCGAGCCGGATCACCACCGACATGGGTGCGTATGCCTCCTCAACAGGGCCGCCGGGAGCGTCGATGGCGGTGACTTTCGTCGGTAGCCCGCTGGGCAGCACGACGACGTCGTCGCCGACTTTGACGACCCCGCCGGCGATTTGTCCGGCGTATCCCCGATAGTCATGGTGCGCTGCGGACTGCGGGCGGATGACGTATTGCACCGGGAACCGCATATCCACGAGGTTCCGGTCACTGGCAATGTGCACATTTTCCAGATGGTGCAGCAAGGACGGCCCCTCGTACCAATCCATCTGCGTGGACCGCGTCACCACGTTTTCACCCGTGAGCGCCGAAACCGGGATCACCGAGACGTCCGCTATATTCAGCTTCGCGGCATAGTTGCTGAATTCCTCGCGGATGGCTTCAAAAACTTCCTGCGACCAGTCGACGAGATCCATCTTGTTGACGGCCACCACCAGATGCGGGACCTGGAGCAGGGACACCAGAAAGGCGTGGCGGCGACTCTGCTCAACGAGCCCCTTGCGCGCATCGATGAGGATGATCGACAGGTCGGACGTGGAGGCGCCTGTGACCATATTCCGCGTGTACTGGATGTGGCCAGGGGTATCGGCAATAATGAATTTCCTGCGTGGCGTGGCGAAGTATCGGTAAGCGACATCGATGGTGATGCCTTGCTCCCGCTCAGCCCGAAGGCCGTCCGTAAGCAGCGCCAGATCCGTGTATTCAGATCCCCTCGCCACGGAGGTGCGCTCCAGATCTTCCAACTGATCGGTGAATATCGATTTGGAGTCAAAGAGCAACCGCCCAATGAGAGTGCTTTTGCCGTCGTCGACGGACCCAGCTGTGGCAAACCTCAAGAGATCCATTTAGAAATAACCCTCTTTCTTGCGGTCTTCCATCGCCGCTTCACTGACACGGTCATCCCCGCGGGTAGCGCCGCGCTCCGTCACGCGCGTTGCCGCCACCTCGGCAACAATGTCGTCAATATCGAATGCATTCGACCGCACCGCAGCCGTCAGGCTGGCGTCACCGACAGTGCGGTACCGGACTGTCTCAGTAAACGTTGGCTCATTTTCCCGGGGCTGGCAGAACTCGTGGACTCCGAACAACATTCCATTGCGTTCGAAGACCTCCCGCTCATGCGCGTAGTAAATCGACGGAAGCGCCACCTTTTCCTGCCTGATGTAGCTCCAGATATCCAGTTCCGTCCAATTGGACAAGGGAAAAACGCGGATAGTCTCGCCGTGATGAATTCTGGCGTTATACAGATTCCACAGTTCCGGGCGCTGGTTCTTCGGATCCCACTGGCCAAAATCGTCGCGGAAGGAGAATACGCGCTCCTTGGCACGGGCTTTCTCCTCATCCCGGCGGGCTCCACCCATGAGTGCATTGAAGTCATGCTTTTCGGCTGTTGCCAACAACACCGGCGTCTGGATCCTGTTCCGGGAACCGTTGCGCTCCTCAGCAACCTCACCCCGATCGATTGCCTCCTGCACGGACCCGACAACCAGCCGGATGCCGCGCCGCGTCACCTCCGCGTCACGGAACTCAATGACCTCATCAAAATTGTGGCCTGTATCGATGTGGACCACCGGAAAGGGAAGGTTGGCCGGGGCAAAAGCCTTCAAGGCCAGATGCAGCATGACCGCAGAGTCCTTGCCCCCCGAAAATAACATCGCTGGCCGCTCCAGTTCCGCAACGACCTCGCGAATAATGAAGATGGCCTCGCTTTCGAGGGCATCGAGTTGGCTCAGCCGGTAGCTGGGGTTTTCGCTAGCTGTCATCCTCTATCCGTCCCGTTTTCATCGCTCGTCAAAGGGCTCGTCGGCCTCAAAAATCACATCGCCAAGCTGATCTCATGCAGAACCGGACCGGCGATATCCTTCCCGCAGACGAGGAGGTCAGGCAGGTAGGAATCCCGCTGGTTATATGCAAGTGCAGATCCATCAATACGGCTGGCGTGGAGACCGTACCCCGATGCTACTGCAACCGGGGCTGCTGAATCCCATTCATATTGGCCGCCGGAGTGAAGATAGAAATCGACGTCACCCCGGACCACCGCACACACTTTGTAACCTGCCGAGCCCATTGGAACAAGTTCCGCGTCCAACGCTTGCGCTACCTGGCGGACCAGTGGCGTGGCTCGGGTGCGGGATACAGCCAACCGCAATCGCCGATCCCTAGTGGGAGGAACCATCGGATCAGCGGCACGGCTATCCATGACGATGCCGATTCCCGGAAGCGCAACAGCGCCGGCAACCAGGTCCCCTGCAGCCCAGAGGGCAACGTGAACAGCCCAGTCGTCGCGCCCTTCGGAATACTCTCGCGTTCCATCAAGCGGATCGATGATCCACACACGATCGGCGGATAACCGAACCTCATCGTCCGCAGCCTCTTCCGAGAGAATGGCGTCCGCCGGACGGTGCCTGCGCAGCTCATTGTCCAGGTAGCTCTGTGAGCGAGCGTCGCCCAAATCCCGGAGTGCGGTGGGGTCCAGTCCACCGTCCGTGGATGCCCGTTGCAGATCACGAAGGAGGTCGCCCGCGGTGCGCGCCAGGTACGCGGCGAGTTCTCCATCCCCTAATCCGGAAATCGGATCAGCGCACGTTTGTTCCATATGCCCCTCGTGATGCTCGGTTCATGCCGGTGCAATCCCGCGTCGAGCGCCGGGCAACACCAAATGTGCCTTACTCTACAGAGAAACGAGGTGGCGGAATAATCCTGCATCGCATGCCGGACGCACGAATCATGAAGGGACTCCGCTATCATCGGCAAGGTAATCGTGGCCCTACATAGCGCGCTAATGACCTCATAGGACGAGATCCCCACACCATGCCCCGACACTCCCACCCTGTTCCCGCGGCCTCCATGGTTTTGGAGGAACAGCAGCTCGATGAACTCGACCTGATCCTCGGTGGACTCGCAGGAACGCCCGCTAGCTATGCCCTTCCGTCCAGCACGACTGGCCCAAGCCTGTGGCCACCCGCACTACTTGTTCCGCAGGCTCTTGCTGGTGGCCTCACGAATTCCAGTGAGCTGCACCTCACCGATCCCGACGGTACCCCTCTGGCGGCTGTGACAATTGCCCAAATCTGCCCTGCTTCGACCTCCGCAGGCGTGTTCGTGGCAGGTCGAGTCACCGCCCTGCAGCCTGCAGAACACCCGCCATTTCGGCATTTACGCGTCAAAGCGCCACTTGGACCGTCCACCCTGGTTGCCGCCTTTTCGCGACCGCCGCACCCGGATCAGATTAAAATGGTTGCGCACGCTGCTCGCAGATACGCTTCGAGTGTCCTGCTGCTCGCGGTTCAGGATTCGGACGGGAGCCGACATCGAGGATTCGACCGCCTCGTCGAAGTACTGGAACTTTGTGCTGCATCGATGCCTGCCGGAGAAGTGGGAGTCCTCGTGATCCCAGGGTTCCTCACCCCGGACGCCGCCAATGGCAAAACTCGCGTCCAATCAACGCTCCAGAATCTGGGGGCAGCGCATGTCTTGGATTTTTGCTGTCCTGCCGATCAGGACGACGAACACCGCGCTGCGCACCGTAGTACTGGCGCGGTGGTGCTATTTACCGGACTTTCGGGCTCAGGAAAATCCACCCTGGCGCGCGCACTTGCCGAACAACTCCACCAGCTCGATGACCGCGCTGTTACTTTGCTCGACGGCGACGAAGTACGGCGCTTCCTTTCCGCCGGGCTTGGGTTCTCCCGTGCCGATCGGGAGACGAATGTAGAGCGAATCGGGTGGGTTGCGGCGCTGATTGCCAAATCATCAGGCATCGCGATTTGCGCACCAATCGCGCCCTTCGAATCCACGCGCCAACGAGTGCGCGAACTAGCTTCGTCTGCTGGACGCTTCGTATTGGTCCATGTATCAACTCCCCTGGACATCTGTGAGGCGCGTGACCGGAAAGGCCTGTACGCCAAAGCCCGTGCTGGCCTGCTCCCGGACTTCACCGGAATCGGTTCGCCCTACGAGCAGCCACTGAACGCAGACCTTGAAATCGATACCTCCGCCACAAGCGTGGACGAAGCAACCTCTCAGATCATCAGCATCCTCTACCGGGATTTGGCTAGCTAACGGTATCCCTACTGACTCCGTGTTATCGTCAATTCGCCTCATCTATCACTCACCACCAACTGCTATTCGGTCATGACTCCGGGGAAACTGTGCATATGAGAATCTCAAAAAAAATATCCCGAGTGGGTATTCTCGCGAGCGGCGGTTTGCTTGCCTCCCTCCTGACCGGGCTGTTCATTCCCACACATTGGCATGGCCCGATCATTATTGCCACGCTGGCGTGCATGAGCGCATTGGTGATCCTCATCGAGTACCGCCAGAGCGCCACTGTCCGCGCCGGAGTTAAAGCCGCACGCACGCAGCACGAGGCGATGCTTGGAAAAGTAGCAACTCTTGAACGGAACGCTGCGGCTCAGGCGCGCGCCCAAAAAACGATTATCGACACGCTCGGCGCGCTCGAAAAGCAGAACAGTAGTAATGAGGGCCGGGTTCGACAAATCGCGCAACTCATCAAGGAATTGAATGAGTCGCGCAGTGGATATCGGCCTACATATATGCCGCTCGCCAAGCGCCAGAACATCAGCGGAGAATCGGCAGTGGGTCGGCTGGCTGCGGCGGTTACGCCCGACCTGGCACGATCCGAGAAACTACTCGCTGCACTATCCGGTAGCGTCGGGGGCCCGCACCGGCTTGGGCCGGCGCGGAAGGTTGGGCTGATCAGCAGCAGCGACCTTGAGGCGTTTATCGGCGAAGGCATCGAAACCTGCCGCTATCAGCCGAGTATCTCGATGACACAGAACCTGAATTTCGACCCGTCAAGCCTCGTCATCGAGGAACGGGCCATGAGCGTTGGTCCGTGGGCGGGCGCCCTGTCAGCAAGCGGCTTACTGCTCTATGATGAAATTTTCCAACTCTTGGACTGGGCGAAAGTCAGCGGCATTCCCGCCTATTTCCTCAGAAACGCTGGCCCAGCCGATATACACAGCGATGACGTCGCTGCCCAGATGTATTGCATCTCAGCCGAGAGCAGCTTTGAGGAACCCTGGTCCGACGGAATCGGCTTCGACTTCCTAGAAACGCTGCGAGCCTACTGCACGCGGCCCGCGCGGGAGGAGCTATGACAAGCACAGCAGTCGACGCACCGGAAACTACCACCGCGCAACGGCGCAGGATCCTGCTCTACGGCGACATCAACCTGAACATTATGGATGGATCCGCCGTCTGGCTCGTATCGATGGCTGAGGCCCTATCCCGGACCCATTCCGAGGTATGGGTGCTCCTAAAGTCACCGCTCCGCGATGACCGGCTCACCCGCCAGGTGAGAGAGCTACCTAATGTCCATCTGGTCCAGCCCTTCAACCTACCGGAGGAATCCGCTGAATTAAGCCCGCGCTATGCAATTCAGGCAATACTGGCCCTGGACGACGAACACCATTTCAATATCGTCATCACGCGCGGTCTGGCGGTGGCTCAGGCTCTGGCTGGCTGCGCGAGCCTGCTAGAGCGTGCCTGGATTTACATCACGGACATCCCCTTTCCTGCATCCAAAGTTTCTGAAAAACAGTTGCTTTCGCTCAACGCAATTGCTCGCGGCGCGCGAAAGCTTTTCGCACAAACCGAAAACGCACGCTCCTACCTGGAAAGCCTTGTCCCGCAGGCTGCCAGCAAGACCCTGTTACTGCCGCCGATGATTCCCGATAACCTTTTCAAATCCCCACCGACAGCTGGCAAGGAAGACGATGGGATCCTCCACCTGATCTACGCCGGAAAATTTGCCAAGGACTGGCACACTCTGGAAATGTGTTCGATCGTTCCGCTGCTCGAGGAGGAGGGAATCCAATCCGGGCTGACGATGGTCGGCGACAAATTCCAAGATGACAGGAGCGATCCCAGCTGGCCGGACCGCATGAGGGAGGCGCTCGCATTCGACGGGGTGGACTGGGCAGGCGGCATGCCGCGGGACGATGCGCTAAATCTCATCCGAAAGCACGACGTAGGGCTGAGTTGGCGGTCCGCCAAGCTGAACGCAAGCCTCGAGTTGTCCACCAAGGCATTGGAATATGCTGCCGCAGGGGTGCCCCCGATCCTGAACCGGACTATCGCGCACGAGGAACTGTTCGGCGCTGATTACCCTTTTTTCGTCGATGGGGACAGTTTAGGCAGCCTGGTCGCCGTCCTGCGGAATTCTCGAGCGGCCTTAGCTGTAGCGCGGGAAAAAGCATGGGTGGCGGCCCAGCCGTTCTCGATAGGCCAGTCGGCGCGTCGTTTGGAAGCCGCCTTCGTGCGAGCTCACTTGGGAGGAACTGCTGCACCCGGAGCTGATGGACCCCTCAAGGTGGCTTTTGCCGGTCACGATTTCAAATTTGCCGGAGAACTTCTCGAGACCCTGCGCAGCCACCCTGCGGTCCTGCTGCGTATAGACCGGTGGACGACGCTGCATACCCATGACCTTGCCCAGAGCGAGGACATGGTGGAATGGGCGGATATCGTCATTTGTGAATGGGCAGGCCCAAACAGTGTCTGGTATTCAGAACACAAAAAACCAGGGCAGGCACTAATAGTCCGTCTCCACGCGTTTGAGCTCCGCGGCCCGTGGCTGCCCAAGCTCAAGATCTCGGCCGTGGACCGGATCGTGTGCGTCTCTGGACACTATAAACAGCTCACCCAGCAAAAGCTGGGCATTGCTGCCAAAAAAGTAGTTGTCATTCCTAATTCCCTCGACTGCGAGGATCTCCGGCGTGCAAAGGTTCCTGGCTTTCATCATCGGCTTGGGATGATCGGCATCGTACCATTCCTCAAGCGGCCCGATCGCGCTCTCGACGTGCTCGAAGCGCTACTCGCGCAAGATTCCCGCTTTTCGCTCCATATTAAGGGTCGCATGCCTTGGGAATACTCCTACGAATGGGCAAAACCGGTCCAGCAAGAAGCCTACAGAGAGTTCTTCCGCCGGATCGGCGCAAGCTCCATACTCACCGATCGCGTGGTTTTTGAGCCGTTCGCCTCAGATATGGGAAGCTGGCTGCGGAAGATCGGCTTTGTCCTCTCCCCCAGCACGCAGGAAAGCTTCCACCTAGCTCCGGCTGAGGGGATGGCCACCGGCGCACCTCCCGTTATCTGGGACCGGCCCGGGGCCGTGGAGGTATTCGGGCCGGAGTTCGCTGTAGCGTCGAACGACGCGGCGGTAGAGATGATTTCCCACCTAGCCGGCGATCTAACGGCCTACCGGGATGCGTCCGAATTGGCGCTGAAAAAGGCTGCGACGTTTGACATCACGCAGTCCTCGAAGCGGTGGATGCGGCAAATTCTCGCGTTCCAGGAAACGTCATCCCGTTCATGACACATCCGGATCAGAGTGTCGACGGCTTCTACAAGGTTCCTGTCATAGCGCTCACGTCGCTTGGTGATTTCCAACCCACGGTCACGGACCCTGAGAGGATCTATACGGTACCGATCGGTGACGGAATGATCCTCGCGTTCTTGGTGAACCCGCGGCGCGCTCCTGCCGGGGACCTGCGGGTCGGCTTTCACGCGGCCAAGGGCGCGGGCCAGACCAAAGGGTACAGGTTCGCTCCACTGAGCATCTGCCGCGCCTCGGGGTCACCGTTCGTACTCTTCGCTGATCCAACGTTGACCCTAGCCCCTTACAACGTCCTGTCCTGGTATGTCGGAACTGCCGATGTTGACCCCGACGACGCAATGGAAACGATCATTCGCCGACTTATGGTTGCATCGGCGGCCCCCTACGTTCTCTTTGAAGGCTCATCCGGCGGAGGCTTCGTGAGCATGCGCCTCAGCGCACGATTTAGCAACTCGGTCGCGGTGCCGCGGATTCCCCAGACCGATATTTTCCGATACGCCGCCACAGCGCCAATTACCCAGACGCTCAAGACGGCCTGGAATGGTTTGACCCATGCCGAGATCCTTGAGAACTATGCGCACCGTTTCCGCATCGCGGATCTCTATACCGACCCCGGCTGGAACCGCGGCAACCTCATTACCTACGTCCACAACACCGGTGACGTCCGGCATACTCAAGACCACCTCACTCCATTCCTCCAGGAGTTGGGATTAAGATCCACCGCATACGCCGCCATGAACTACCGCATCATTATTCAGCGCATCTACGTCGGGAAGGGCCATATCGGCATTCCGAGTGATTTCTGGCCGGCCGAAGCAAACCTCGCACTTGCCCGACTCAAAAAACTGAAACCGGATGCAGAAGCTGATGAGCCTATGTTTGTCAAACCTTTGGAATTTTCGCGAAAACCGGAAACCGAGGAGAAACGCGCGGAATTCATCGCGCTGCATTTCAAGGATTTTTAATGTCATGCAGCGTCGCGTTGCGGGCGTCACCGATCAGCACCACTAGGCTGATCGCGGTGGAACATTCGAAAATAGGTGGCTGATGGACGTTCAGGCGTATTTCACATTGGGCTTGATCGTTGCTGTCCTGGGGGTGCTAGCACTGACCAAGACGGCGTCCGACGTCGTGCTGGTTGGAGCGATGACTCTCCTGATGCTCACAGGCATCCTCACCCCGGAGGAAGCGCTCGCCGGGTTCGCAAACACCGGAGTGATCACCATCGCCATCCTGTATGTCGTCGCCAGCGGCCTCCAGGAAACGGGGGCTATCCAATGGATCGCCCAGCGTTTACTGGGCCATCCGGCCACCATGCGCCGAGCCCAATTCCGCCTGGCTGGTCCGGTCGTTGGACTGAGCGCGTTCCTGAACAATACTGCGGTGGTCGCCATGTTCATTCCGGCGGTCCAGGACCTCTCCGCACGGCTGCGGATTCCGGCATCAAAACTACTGCTGCCTTTGAGCTATCTGGCCATCCTCGGCGGCACGTGCACCTTGATCGGCACGAGTACCAATCTGGTGGTCAACGGGCTGCTCCAGAGCCAGCAGGGGGTATCCCTGCAGATGTTCGACCTCGCTTGGGTGGGAATACCTATTTCGCTGGGCGGTGCGCTCTATCTGGCATTCTTCGCAAACCGTATCCTCCCTGGCAGGCGGGGCATGGTCGAGGAACTGGAGTCCGCGAGAGAGTATGCAGTGGAAGTTAGCGTAGCTTCAATGGGTCCGCTGCACGGCCAAACGATCGCCGCTGCCGGGCTGCGCAACCTCGTCCACGGTTATCTCGCGGATATTGAGCGCGGCGGAACCATCATGGCCGCAGTGCCACCCGAAACCCAACTCCAGTCAGGTGACAAGCTGCTTTTTGTGGGGGCGCCGGAGTGCGCAGCCGAACTGCGCCGTATCCGCGGTCTGACTGTCGCTGACGGAGACGTACACAAACTGAACATCAGCAGCCACGACCGGATGCTGGTGGAAGCCGTGGTCGGCTCTGACTTCGAAGGACTGGGACAGAATGTTCGCGAGTCCCGCTTCAGGTCCCGTTACAAGGCTGTCATCCTGTCCGTTTCCCGGGGCGGGAAGCGGCTGACCGGAAAAGTCGGCGATGTCGAGCTTGAAACCGGCGACACTCTGCTACTGGAAACAGGTGGCGACTTCGTGGAGCAGTACCGTTCACGCCGGGACTTCCTGCTCGTGGCACCACTGAACGACTCAGCACCGCCGAACTTTCCCAAGGCTCCCTGGGCGCTGGGCATTCTGGCTATCATGGTGGCGCTCAGCGCGCTCGGCATCCTGAGTATCCTTCATGCAGCCCTACTCGCAGCGGGGATGATGCTCCTGACCGGATGCGTCCGCACTGGCAAAGCCCGCCAATCGATTGACCTTTCAGTGCTGATCGTGATTGCGGCCTCGTTCTCCCTCGGCGCTGCGATGACCAAAACCGGCGCTGCAAACCAGCTTGCGCAATGGCTTCTTCTCTCAGACTCGATGGCGCCTTGGGTGGCGCTGGCCCTGGTCTACCTGGCGACTGTCTTCTTCACGGAACTCATCACGAACAATGCTGCTGCCGTCTTGATGTTCCCGATCGCCGTCTCCGTCGCAGACCAGCTTGGCGTTGATTTCATGCCGTTTGTCATCGCCGTCATGTTCGCGGCGTCCGCGAGCTTCATGACCTCAATCGGCTACCAGACGAACCTGATGGTGATGGGCCCTGGCGGGTACCGTCTGGTCGATTATGTCCGTCTCGGCGCTCCACTGAGCCTGATTGTGGCTGTGATATCCCTGACCATCATCCCGCTGGTCTGGGGATTCTAGAGGGACCAGCGGTTTCGGGGCGCGATCGCCCGCCTACCGCTGAGCTCAGTTCAGTTCAGCTCAGCTCAGCTCCCAAGAATTGTTTCCACCAGACGGTCCAGAACCTCATCCTGCCCAAAATGTTCGGCTACGTACTCCTGTGCAGCGGAGGCCTCCTGAGCCCACCGTTCCGCTGAGGAATTGGTGCTGATAATGCTTGCCGCCATAGCTTCCACGCCCGCATGGAGCCATCGGACTGGATAGAGACGGTCTGCCCCATTCCAGGCCAATGAGGACGGCACCGCACCGGAGGCAGCACCATCCGGCAACGTCATGTGGAAGGATTCGAAATCACTCAGGGACAGCGCCGTGCCGATCTTGGCGTACCACTGCGGCATATCCTCACCCTGCGGGTCGAAGGTCACCGCGCCGCGCAACAGCGGATCCTCCGCGATCCGCAGGTCCTGCCCCTGATAGTAGGCCAGCTCTTCCGGGCGATTGGCCATCCACGGATAGTCCTGCGCGCGCCGTCCCTTCACGAAGAGGGCGTACCGGTTGTCATCAGATCTTAGCAAGCGCAACAAGTCCAGCGCGAGGTCGAGACGTTTCATCTGCGGGACCATTCCTACCAGCCCGAGGTTCCACCGTGCATCCGGTCTCTTAGGAACACCTCCAAGAGCTGCGATATCAACATAGTTCGGTATGACCACACTCGTATCCCTAGCCAGGGAGAAATCGCGGTGAGCGAGGTCTGCAATATGGTCTGCCACGAAGATCAGGGCGTCAATCCTCTCGGACCGCAGCCGGGGGAGGTAGGGACCCCGCAGTTCCTGGCTATGCAACCGGCAGACCAGTCGCTGGCCAGGACGCACTTCGTTGGCGAACCAGACCGCGTTACCGAGCGTCCATTCGCAGAAGACCGTGTCGGCATTGGCCAGCAGTTCCCTGCTTCGCTCTTCGTCATGCTGGGCGTGTCCAGTCCACTGGTCGATGCTCACGGTGTGACCCGCGCGCTCCAACGCACCCACTATCCCCTGGGCAAATTTCAGGTCGTGGCCAGCGACCAGGATCCGGCGAGGCTCACGCACTGCTACTGAACTGGACACCGGTACATCCGAAACCGGTGCGGCCCGCCGTACGACGGCAACGGGGGCAGCGCCGTGGTCAGCCGTGATGTCCCGGAGCGCTGCGTCCTCCGACGGACGTCTTCCAGGCTCTTCCTGCTGTACCAACCCCTGGCCGGTGCGCGAAAGATCATCGCTGGCTAGGTGGATACTCCCCCACGGCATGTACAGCCTGGTCATCAGGAGGTCCTCAAAATGGTGGACTTGGAGTTCTCCCGCCGGCAGTGGACCCCGCAGGATCACGGTGGGATCCATATCCTCAGCCCCCCGGACGCATAAGTGCGTCTTCAGCCCGGCATCAACCTCCGACCCGACATAGACCACTGCTGGCGGCACCGTCTGGTTCTCCAGTTCACGGATCACTCCGGCTGTCAGCTCCGGCACGTCCACTGCGTATTTCTCCAGCTCCGGCCCGCGGACGGACAGGCCAGCTGTGCGCAACACATAGGTGAGCCGGTGTGCGGCCGTATGCGCGCGGAAGACTGTGCGCATCTGCTGCCATGCGCTATTTTTGCGCGCGGACTCGTCCGTCATCCAATACCTGATGATCGCTTGGGCGTCCATAGCTTCAGTGACCACAGGAACTATCCCGGAAAGGACTTGCTGCAGACCTCGCCCGGGCCCGCTCAGTACGGCTGCTCCGCAGGCCGCAATTTCCACGACGCGGCGGGAGAACATTGTGCCGGAGTCCTCCACTGAATTCACATTGATGTGCACCGGGTGCGCCCTGTAGGCCTGCACCATATCCGCATAGGCGAGGCCACCCTGGACATAGGGAGTCAGTTCTGGAGGGAAGGAGTACGGGCTCTCAGGATTCAGGTGCTGACGGTCGTACACGGTGAGCCCAGCTGGAATCGCGGCGGTTAGCAGGCTATTGAGCTGCTCGGAGCGCTCTCGGTACCGGTCGCCGTAATAGGATCCGGCGTAGCAGACGGTATGGGAGTATTCCCGGTCCCCGCGTAACGGATTATGCAGTACCGGCTGCGCGTAGAAGGGCAGGGATGCCGCTGAACGTACCCGGCTTCCCCCGGCACGGAGATACCCACCGATCGACCCGTCGTCGGTGGTGAAGATGTGATCAAATTCCACGGCTGTGCGGACGAAACGGTTGAAGTGCACCGGATCCTCTTTATTCCAGAAAATGGTCGGAATCGTCTGAGAGCGGCAATAGGCCAATAACGCGGAGAGTTCGGCGAAGGAATCGTCGTCGTAATATCCGACCTTTCCGCGCCAGAGTCCCCCATTGCCTTCCCACGCGGATTCGACGAACACCGCATCGACCGGTGTGCTGGCGAGCTGTTCCGCCCAGTCGAGCGGTCGAAGCTCGACAAGCCCCACATCCGGTGCAATTCCCATCCGGGTGAAATCGTCAGCGATGATCCCAAGCGTCAGTTCACCGAGTGACTTGCCCGCTATAGAGCCGGTTGGGGCGTTGACCGGAGTTGCGCGCAGCACCGACCATGCGTGTGCGCCCACCGTCGTCCAGGTCCTTTCCGCAACTGTCCACAACCGCGCCCGGGTTCCTAGCAGCTTGCGCTGGGGTGCGTCGGCGATCAGCTCACGCAAGACGCTGGCGAGGTGCTCGGAGTTCCCGGCCTCGACGAGCCGTGCGCGTTCACCGTCGGCGCCAGCCAGCTCGGCCATCGGAGCGAGGTCGGAGAGGACGACAGCTTTCCCCGCGGCCATAGCTTCGAGCGGTTTCAGCGGTGAGACCATTTCGGTGACAGGAATGGAAATCCTGGGACAGGGCAGAATATCGAATACGCTCATATACCGGGAAATGTCCGCTGCCGGTACCCGCCCGGTGAAGGTGACCAATCCGTCCAGTCCGAGTGCATGCGCTTGCTTCTTCAGCCCAGGCAACGCTGGACCGTCCCCTACAATCACTGCCGGGGCGCGCACCCCCCCGTCATGGAGCAGGCGCAGCGCTTCAAGTAGCGTGGCCAGCCCCTCGTATTCAACCAGGCTTCCTGCATATCCGATCACCGGCTCGCCGCTGAGCAGCCCAAGCTCCGCTCGAGTGGGTCCATGTGCCGGAATGGGGGTGAATTCGTTGGTATCGACAGCGTTCGGGAGGATCGAAATCCGCTCTCGAGGAACGCCCCTGGCGACCAGCTCGTCCCGGACCTGGGAGGTAATGGCAAAAACGACGTCGGACTCCACAGCCACACAAGTCTCAAGGTCTCGGGCAAGGGCGAACCGTTCAGTCTCCGCCCATCCAGGTTTGCTGGAGGCTTCCGTGATTTCCCACAGTCCGCGCACTTCATAGGAAAACGGGAGGCCCAGCCGTCGTGCAGCGAGGAGCGCTGGCAGCGCCGTCACATGGTTCGACGCCGCGTGGATGCGTTCGACGCGGTTACGCACGGCGAGCTGCGCGTAGCTGTCGGCCGCACGTTGCAGATAGTGGTCGAAGGGATCATTCGGCCAGCTTGGTCCGGCGCTGAAGGAATGCGCGATTCCGGCGATAGTTTCGTTGTAGGAGCCGTCCGACGCGGGCTCCTGATCAGTTTTAACATCCCATGGATACCCCGGGCGGGCGGCGACGATCACCTCCGCCCCCGCCTCCCGCAGGCCCTGGATCATGCCAGCGGTTCGGGTGGAATAGCCGTTCGAGTTGTAGGGAGAGACACTGTGTGCGCAGTACATGATCCGGCCGCGTTCGGCGAGGTACCCGATATTCTCCTGGCGCGGCGGCAACACAATTCCGCCCGATTGCATCCGGGCTGCTCCGCGTACTGCGTCGACAAGCCGTGCTTGTGCCGGGCTCAGATGAATCAGGACGTCGCTGTGTTCCTCGACGAGCTCGTGCGGCTGCGCGATTTCCCCCAGCACGTAGTACCGATGGGTGATGAGTTTGCAGACATTGACTTTGGTTGGATGCGACAATACGTCTGCCATCAGGTCGTCCAGGTTCACCGGAACGCTGTGGATGAGCGGCCGGGCCAGCAGTGACTCAACCCACCCAAATTTCAGCGATGGTGCGATCGCACCCACAACCTGCTTTGCCCTTCGGCGGGCCCGCCGTCCCACGGCGCGCGCCAAACGCACCGGAAAAAGGACCAGACCACCAATCTGGTACCGCGATGAACGTCGTACGCGGACCAGTTGCGTTTGCAGGGCTAGGTTTTTTTGCTGGAGAAGGTCCATCTCCCTGGTTAACCGTGCTTCGCGCCCGCGCAAGCGTTCAGCCTCGCCCGCCAGACCTTGAAGCTTCCTCAATTCGGACGCAGATTCCTCCATCCGGCGCATCATGTCATCAATATGCGTCAGATAGTATTCGCGTTTTGCGACATGACTCGTCGATCCGGGATAGCCGTCGTCATCGAATGTCAATTAAAAATCCCCTGCTTGATTCCGTTGTCCTGCCGACCGTGACTATCAGCGCCACACTCCACGCGTATCCACAATTTTTTTGCCGTCAAGCAGTGCCCGGTCCACTTCCCGGAAAGCGTCGTGGTCGACCAGAAGAAGCACCACATCTGCTTTCTTGATGGCCAATTCCGTGTCCGTCAGCTCAACATTGCCTAAGCCAGCCAGCGATCCAGGCAGTACGTCAATGTGTGGCTCCGCAACGAAAATCCGCCCTGCACCCTTAATTGCCGCGAGTTGCTCGACGATATCCACGGAGGGTGACTCACGCAGGTCGTCAATATTGGCTTTGAACGCAAGACCGAGCGCCGCGACAGAGGCACCGGCACCCACCGTGTCGAGCGCCGCTCGGACCTGTTCCACTACCCAGCCCGGTTTAGCATCGTTGGTCAACCGTGCCTGCTTGATGAGCTTTGATTCCTCCGGCGCTGCGGAAACGATGAACCAAGGGTCGACGGCGATGCAATGCCCGCCCACCCCTGGTCCGGGCTGCAGGATATTGACTCGCGGGTGGTGGTTCGCAAGTTCGATAAGTTCCCATACGTCGACATTCAGTCGGTCGCTAATCACCGACAGTTCGTTGGCGAAGGCAATGTTGACGTCCCGGTACGCGTTCTCCACCAGTTTGGCCATCTCCGCAGTGGCGGCGTCTGTGAGATGGATTTCGCCCTGACAAAAAACGTTATAGAGACCTTTGGCCAAGTTGGCCGCCTCGGCCGTAATACCACCGACAATCCTGTCATTGGTGACCAGTTCTATCATGATCCTGCCCGGGAGAACCCGTTCAGGGCAGTGCGCCACATGGATGACCGGCTTGCTCTCACTACCGTCGAGGCTCAGATCCGGCCGGAGCCTGAGCAGGTACTGCGCCAGATGAAGGGTGGTTCCCGGCGGCGACGTCGACTCCAAGATGATGAGCTCGCCGCCCGCAAGTTTGGGCGCAATAGCCTCTGCCGCCGCTTCGATGTAACTCAGATCCGCGGTTTTGTCAGCGTTGAACGGTGTCGGCACTGCGAGAATATACGCCTCCGCACTCGGAGTCTCCGTAGAAGCCCGCAAGTTTCCCTGGCTCACCGCACCGGCTACCGACGTATTCAGGTCCGGTTCCACGAAAGGCACTTCACCGCGGTTAATCGCGTCAACGTTGTCCTGCTTGACATCCACGCCGTGGACATCCAGCCCGTTGGTGGCCAGAATGGCGGCAGTAGGCAGTCCGATATAGCCGAGCCCGATCACCGCGACTTTCTTGATCGTATTCACTGTTTTCCCTTCGCTTGAAACATTATTGTCGAACGGCCATCCGGGTCGAGGTATGGACGGCCAGAAACTTTAGGTCAGCTATCGTTTACACAATTAGCTGCTGAGATTTCATCGGGGAGTGAGCCCCCCGGGGTCATGGGCGATGACGCTCGGCACCCGAAGATCATTCATCATCCGGCGTCGTGTTCGCAGTGCGAGTACCCGCTCGCCCCGGGTCAGGTAACTTGTGAACGTCCGATACCACTTGGTCACTTCGTCAGGTTCTCCGTCCATGACCAGTTCGCCTTCATCAAGCCAGATCACCCTGGTGCACATCTCGCGGATGGTCTCAATGCTGTGGCTGACGAGAAAAACACATCCAGCCCTGGACCTCAGCTCGTCCATTTTGTCCTTGGTGCGGCCCCTGAATTGGTCGTCACCAGTATTGAGCGCCTCGTCGATGAGCAGGATTTCCGTCTCCACCGCGGTGGCAATAGCAAACTGAAGTCTGGCTCCCATTCCGGAAGAGTAGGTCCGCATGGGCCGGTTCATCGAGTTCTCCAGCCCGGATACGGCAACAATATCTTTGTATTTCCGATCGATCTCGGCATGGGACATCCCCATGGCCAGGCATCCGAGGACCACATTGTCCTCCCCCGAAAGATCCTGGACCAGCGCTGCGCTAACACCCAACAGCGTT
>DGBL01000134.1:0-4282 GCA_002384315.1 Micrococcaceae bacterium UBA4005
CCTTCCTGTTGGGCGCGCCCTAGATGTCCCCGGGCCGTCGCTGCAAAGTGTTGGAACAAGCCTATCCAGTTATCACAACGGACCCCGACCCTTGCTTATTCCACTGCATGGTCCCTAGGAAATGCGTATTTCAGCGATGCGCAGACCCCAGGGAAATTGTGCTTCAACGTTCGAAAGCCGTGGCAGTTGCGTGAAATTGATGATGACGTATTTTGCTGTGCGGGATTCGGCGTCGCCAGTGACGGGAATGCTCACGGAAGGCCCAGTGAAACCGTTTTGCGCGACCTGGTTGGCTCCCTCGAGAGTGGGTTGGTCGTTCAATAACACGGAGAATGTGCCGCCGGAACCGTTTAGCTGATCGATCGTCACCTTGGAAACAGTTGATGGCTCCTTGAGCTCCACGACCAGCGCCATATTTTCCGCCAACCCCCCAAATTGCTCGTTGGCATAAACGTAGCTTCCCCAGAAGGTTGCAGGATTCCCGTCGAGGATTGAACTCAATGACGGGTCGTTGGGAGCGTCAAGATCCGGATTTCCCGGTACAAGCCGGGTTACGCGGGCTGCTACCGGCTTTACAGCGTTCTCGGAGGGTTGGCCTGAAGCCTCGCCCGTCGCGGAAGGGCTAGTCGGTTCTGCGGACGCTGTCGAACCCGCGTTCGCATCGCCAGTTGCTGTTCGATCCCCAAAGGAGCCCAACTGGGTGGCCGCCAGGACGACGGCGACGACCAGAACGAGCGCGAGCACCAGTCCTACCAGCAGCCGGGTAAATTTTGAATGACGGCGGCCGTCGTCGTCGTGCGTTTCGTAGTCCCCGTCCGAATAGCCGGCCCCGTCGCCGGACCCCGCCAGCGCCGCTGAACTCGGAAAACGGGATGCTGCCCGTTGCGATCCGCCTCCGGGGGCGGAAACCCCTGCATATTCCGCCTGATCGCGACGTTGTGGCGCGGACCAGTCGAAATCGGGGGTGTTTGTAGATGGTCGCTGAGATCCAGCCGTAGGCGGTACGCTTCGCGGCGGGGCGGCTGGCGGCGGCGGGACCTGCCGGGATGCCTGCGGGTCTGGGGGGCTGATGCGCTGTTCGGCAGTTATGGGGCCGGAGGAAGCAGACGCAGCCGCACCGCTGGCGGCGCCGCGACCGAACCGAGGCCGCCGGAGCTTGGGCATCATGGGGCGGCGTTCGGGCAGCTCCTCGTACTCCTCCTCGTAGTCGTCCTCGTCCTCATAGGTTTCCGGCTCGGTGGAGCGCGGAACACCAAAGATCTCCGACCCAAGCGTGTCGGTGAAAAACGGTTCGATGTACGGTGCTGCCTGCTGTTCGACGATCAAGTCAAGTAGATCGGGGGCCGAGGCCCGGTTGGTGACCAGGTATGTACCGCCCTCGGTGATACCCAGATCAAGGACCTGGATGTTTCCTGGCCGGTCACCGGTGGCGACTTCGCGCGCACTGGCTGCCACTTGGCCCGCGTTTTCCGCCGACGCAACGAGGATGCTCACCGGCCGGTTCAGGACCTGGTCCACCCCGTCGAGCACCAGATCCTTTTCAGCGGATGAAAGCACATAACCGGTGACTTTGTATCGTCCGCCCAAAACTGAACCGACGTCTACTGCTTCTGGCACGTGTTCCTCCCCGCCCACTTCTGGCTAATTTGTACCTATGCTACCGGCCAGGGACGTATTCGAGGCGTTCTGATGCTAGCTGAGCGTTCTGGGCAGCCTGGACTTTAACGGCTCGAGGAAATCCCTTAACTCCCGTACCCGCAGCACCTTCAGCCCAAGGAGGTACACCAGGAGCATCACTGAACCGCCCACCGCGAGAACGACGACGGCGGCAAACGGCGATTGCCACAGGAAAGCGGTCGGTTGGTAACCGCCGAAGAGCGTTATGACGGCAGTTCCTGCAGCTGCGGAAATAATGCCGGCAACCGTCAGCCGGACATGGACGTCAAAGATTCGGCCTGCCCCATATTTTCCGATTGAACGGGTAAGGAAGAGATGACTAATCAGCACTGCGAGGATATTTGCCAGCGAGTAGGACACTGCCAGCAGTGGCACGATCAGATCTGGAGCGAAGAGTCCTGCCGTCAGGGCGAAGCTCACCCCCAGGGTAGAGAGAATGAGTTGGATTTTCAGCGGCGTGACAACGTCCTCGGCCGCGTAGAAAACTCGGTTCAGGAAAAAGTTTGCGCTGAGGAACGGGGCCCCAACGGCAAGTATGGATATGACCATGGCGTTAATCGCTCCACCGGCTGCTGATCCGCCGCTGAAGAGCATCCCGAGCGGGCCCGCCAAAGCAAGCAGAACCGCGGCGGAGAAGACGGTAGCAACCCCGATGGTCCGTAGGCCCCGAGACAGCGTTGCCTTGACCGCGCGCAAGTCCTTGTCAGTGTGTGCGGATGCGAGCTGGTTGAACATCACGGTGGCCAGGGACAGTGCGATCACGGAGTGCGGCAGCACGTAGACCATCGAACCAATTTCGAGGTTCGTCAGCCCGGCGATCACCTCGGGCGGATCTCGCTGCAGGTAGGACTCGCGTGCTTCCGATGCGATAGTCGCAATTTTCTGGTTGATCAGGTACAGACCATTTCCCACGAGCATGGTGACGATCGTGACGGATGCAAGTTTGCCGGTGTGGCCGAGGCCAGTCCCGCGCAGGCCGAACCGGGGTCTGAGCCCGAGACCCAGGCGCCGAAGGGGCCAGAACAGGACCGCTGCCTGAAGTACGATCCCCAGAGTCGCCCCACCGGCCAGGAGCGCAGTCTGGGTCTGAGACCAAGACTCGGGCGTGTGGAGCGCCGCTTGTTCTGTGCCCATCAGAGAGATAAAGACGAGCAGAAAACCAATAGAGACGACGTTGTTGACCACCGGCGCCCACATATAGGGTCCGAATGAGCCGTGGGCATTGAGTACCTGGCCGACTATGGCGTACATACCGTAAAAAAATATCTGTGGAAGGCACCAGTAGGCGAAGGTGACAGTCAGTGCGAGCCTGGCGCCGGAAACATCCGTCACAAGAGCCACAATGACGGGGGCGGCAAGAGTAATAAGTATCGTCAGGACCAACAGTGCCGCCGCGCCGAGGGTCATCAAGCGGCTCACATAGTCTGCTCCGCGGTCCGGCAACCTGCTCGCCTTGATGATTTGCGGAACCAGAACCGCGTTGAACACCCCGCCGGCGACCATCAGGTAAATGAAGTTGGGAAGATTGTTTGCCGCTGTGAAGAGGTCGGAGACCTGACCGACAGTTCCGATCGCCGTCGCAAGTAGTGCTACCCGGATGAGCCCAAGGAGACGTGAGACCAGAGTTCCGGCCGCCATGATGGCGCTCGAGCGGGCCGTGCTGTCCGGCAGCCCGGATTCGGACTTCGCCGGGGCCACTCCGAGGTCCTGGACCGGAATCGATGCTGTATTCGGATCAGACACGCCCGGCCGTCGCTCTCACAGGTAGTCAGGAAGCATTTCGCGGGCAATGTCCGCGATGCGGCGTTCATTGGGAAAGGACAGTTTGCGGCCTAGTTCCGCAAGCGGCACCCAAGCGACGTCGACGGCCTCATGGTCGGGGTCGTTTTCAATGGTCAGATCGCCTCCGGTCGCTATCAGCAGATAGTGGTGAACAGTTTTGTGGACCCTGTGACCACTCACAGTGAACCAGTAATCGATACTTCCCAGCGCAGTGCGGATGTCGCCGCGGATACCGGTCTCTTCTTCGATTTCCCGGACAGCAGCCTGCTCGTTGGTCTCCGTGTTTTCAGGATGCCCCTTGGGCAGGCACCACTCGAGGCGCCCTCCCCGGTTTAACCGCGCAATGATCGCAACGTTGAAGCCTGACGTCGACGCATCAACCACAATCCCGCCTGCGGAAACTTCTTCGACCGTCGGCAACTGGTGTTGCGCCGCGGGCACACCCGGATGACCCATCGACACTGTCAAGGGGGTGCGCTTGGGGGCGCTCGGAACGGGTCGGTCCATGCAGACCACTCTAACGATCTTTTTGCCGGCTTCTGAGCACCGCGTCCTCCGCGGGAACGGTAGGTTAATCTCCACACGCCGAGCGATCGAAGACCCTCGCACACGTCGGTGATGGCGTTTGGTTCTAAATCTGGCACCCTTAAAGAACTATGGCGCACCTGCTGGACAACTCGACCCTCACCTCTCCCCTTCCGGCTGTTGTCGGGGAGTTGGGCCAACTCTTCGACACAGCCGGTTATGAGCTTGCGCTGGTTGGAGGACCGGTCCGGGACCTGTTCCTCGGTCGTGTCTCCCCCGATCTCGATTTCACCACCAA
>DGBL01000134.1:4321-16651 GCA_002384315.1 Micrococcaceae bacterium UBA4005
TCCAGCTTGGAGGATGACCTTGGACGCCGCGATTTCACCTTCAACGCAATGGCAGTGCGCCTGCCGAGCATGGAGCTGGTGGATCCGCACGGAGGCGTGAAGGACCTGCACGCCGGAATTCTGCGCACCCCCGCCACGCCGTCGTCGTCGTTCACGGACGATCCGCTGCGCATGATGCGCGCGGCTCGGTTCGCGTCCCAACTAGGCGTTGCGGTTGCGCCGGAAGTTTCCGCGGCCATGAGTGAGATGGCCGAACGCCTGACGATGGTCTCCGCGGAACGGGTGCGCGACGAGCTGATCAAGCTCATCAACGGCGCCTTTCCGGCTAAGGGGGTCGACCTCATGGTCGAAACCGGGTTGGCTGACCATGTACTGCCGGAAATCCCTGCGCTGCGGCTCGAAGTCGATGAGCATCACCGGCATAAGGACGTCTACCAGCATTCACTCACAGTGCTTGAGCAGGTCTGCGGCCTCGAATCGGCTGCTGGCGGAGCAGCGCCAGAGCCCGACTTCATCCTTCGCTTCGCTGCGTTGATGCATGATGTTGGAAAACCCGCCACGCGCAAATTCGAACCCGGTGGCGGTGTCAGTTTCCGGCATCACGATGCTGTCGGCGCCAAGGTCACGGCCAGGCGAATGCGTGCTCTGCGCTTTGACAACGACACCATCAAGGCCGTCTCGCGGCTCGTGGAACTGCATATGCGGTTCTATGGCTACGGTGACGCCGCGTGGACCGATTCCGCGGTGCGTCGATACGTCAACGACGCCGGAGCGTTGCTTGGGCGCCTGCATTTACTTACCCGATCGGACGTAACCACCCGGAACCGCCGCAAGGCCGACCGGCTTGCTTTTGCGTATGAGGATCTTGAATCGCGGATCAGCGCATTGGCCGAGCAGGAGGAACTTGCCTCGATCCGCCCCGACCTCGATGGTGCCCAAATCATGGAAATCCTTGGAATACCGCCTGGGCCTGCAGTGGGACGAGCCTATCGTTACCTCCTTGACGAGCGCCTGGAAGTCGGGCCGACGACGGCGGAGGACGCTGCGGTCAGGCTGCGGGCGTGGTGGGCCCGACAGCCGGAATCGGCCAGGGAAGCCCCGTGAGCCAGATCCCTCCGCTCGTGGCCGATCTGACGCCGGCTGGCACGCCGCTGCCGACGCTGTGGTTGCTGAGGCACGGGGAAACCGCGTGGTCCCGGGATGGGAAGTACACGGGGTTGACTGACCTCGAGCTGACGCCACACGGTGAGGAACAAGCAATCCAGGC
Source organism: Micrococcaceae bacterium UBA4005 (assembly GCA_002384315.1). Classification (GTDB taxonomy): domain Bacteria; phylum Actinomycetota; class Actinomycetes; order Actinomycetales; family Micrococcaceae; genus Arthrobacter_D. The sequence continues at coordinate 5,589 of DGBL01000134.1, forward strand.
ACGCCGCCACCTCAGTGGAGTCGATTTCGACGCGGTCTTCACCTCACCGCTTCAACGCGCCGTCCGTACTGCGGAGCTGGCAGGATACCCGGACGCGGAGGTGCTTCCGTACGCCCACGAGTGGGACTACGGGGCTTTTGAAGGACGCAGTAGCGCCGAGGTACGCAGCGAAAACCCGGGTTACCTGATCTGGAGTGACGGGGTACCGCAGGGGGAGAGTCTGGGCGAAGTTTCCGCCCGCGCCGATCGTGTGATTTCGCGCATACAGGCAGGGTGTGGAACGCCCGCGGACCGGACTCCGCTTGCGGTCCCGTTACAGTGCGCGCTGGTCGTCGCGCACGGTCACTTCCTGCGTATTCTTGCAGCCCGCTGGCTTGAACTCGAGCCCCGGGAGGGGCGTAGATTTTCCTTGGGAACCGCGGCAGTATGCGCATTGGGCTGGGACAAGCGCACGCCCGGTATCAGGCACTGGAATCTGTAGCTGCGGTGGATGGGCGCTAGCAGGAATGCTGTGGCGCGCGGAGGCGTTATAGGGTCAGAATCGAATCCACATAATGCCAGGCGTTGCCCTGGGGAGAGGAGAGCGCATGCCTGCCATACACCGGGTGGCCATGTTATCCCTGCACACCTCTCCGTTCGAACAGCCAGGCGCCGGTGACGCGGGCGGGATGAATGTCTATGTCCGATCCACGGCGTTGGAGCTGGCAAAACTGGGCATCGAAGTGGAAATTTTTACCCGGGCTGCCGGCGAGGAACGACCGCATCGTGAAATATTGGGCGACGGCGTCAGCGTCCACCACCTACGTGCCGGACCTAACCGGAAAATACCCAAAGAGGCGCTCCCCGGCCTTTCCACCATGTTCACTGACGCGATAGCCGAAGTCACGGGGTGCCTCGCTGACGGCCACTTCGATGTGCTTCATTCCCATTACTGGGTTTCCGGTCAAGTGGGATTGACCGTCAGCCGATCCATGAATCTGCCGTTGATCCATTCGATGCACACCATGGCCAAAGTCAAGAATCTCCGGATGGAGCAGCTGGGTATCCCGGAACCGGAGGGCCGAATCGTGGGCGAGGAGGAAATCGTTGATCGTGCCTGCCGGCTGATCGCCAATACCAGTGCGGAGGCCGCCGAGCTCGAGAGTCTTTATCGAGCCAATCCAGAACGTATCGACGTCGTGGCACCCGGAGTGGATCTGGAGACTTTCCACGCGCGCGGCCGCCAGCAATCAAGGTCCAGAGTCGGCGTCGGGCCGGAGGCGTTCCACGTGGTGTTTGCCGGACGAATCCAGAAACTGAAGGGACCGCAAGTGCTTGTGGCGGCGGTCGCCGAGCTGGCCCACCGCAGACCCGATATTCCTCTGGCTGTCAGCATCCTCGGCTCGGGCAGCGGTGCGGAGGCACTCTCACTGCAACCGCTGATAGACGACGCCGGGCTGGGGCGAATCGTGACCCTGCACCCCGCGGTCGGTGCGGCGACTCTCGCCGATTGGTTTCGCGCCGCCGATGTGGTTGCAATGCCGTCGTTCAGTGAGTCGTTCGGGCTCGTCGCGCTAGAAGCGCAGGCGTGCGGAACACCGGTTGTGGCAGCGAATGTGGGCGGCCTTCCGCAAGCTGTCAGCCATCACCGGACGGGGCTTCTGGTTGATGGCCATTCCCCCACGGAGTGGGCGGCCACGCTTGAGAACCTCTTTGACCACGGGACGCTTCGAGCTTCGCTGGCACGCGGGGCGGAAATCCATGCGCTGGCATTCGGCTGGCAGCGCACGGCGATGCTGACGGCGCAAAGCTACCGGACAGCGGTGGAACGCTTCGACACCGCCCGGGTGCTTTGAGCGCGGATCCCTGCCAGCGCTGCCTTCGTCCCGCACCGCGGCGGCCCGGCAACCCCTAGACTTGGAGCCGTGGATTCCTCTGAGTTGGCCAGCTATCTCGATTTCGCCGGAATAACCGGAAATGTGGCGACAGCACGCGAGGACAACCTTCGCCACATCCAGTTGTTCCTTGATGGTAATGAACACCTCGAATTCGGGGTGAAAACAACCGGGCAGTGGAGCTACGATGACGTATTTGATGTTATGCATCGCCGGGTTGGGATTAATCCTGATCGGGATCACACCGTTGGCCCTGACACGATCGATGCCGCCAAATGCGTTGCCTCCCTTGACCGCTTTGCCGACAGGTTGGCCGAGGCCGCGCACGCAGGCCAACGCCTCCTTTTCGCCACCGGTCACCCGGCTGGCTTGCTGCCGGTGCACGCGGCGCTGGCGGCCGCCGCAGCTCGGGCGGGGGCTGAGGTCCTCACTCTTCCGGCGTGGCCGGATTTCCGAGACGGGGATATCCGGCAAATGTTCGGAGTATTGGCGTGGCACCAGCACGGCGGCTTGATGCACACACACTTTCCGGAACCGATGCGCCTGTGCCTTGACCAACTCATCGCCGAGGGAGTCACCCCGGATCTGGTGGTGGCCGATCATGGCTGGGCCGGATACGCGGCGAGTGCGGGGATTCCTGCGATCGGGTTCGCTGATTGCAACGATCCCGGGCTTTTTGTCTCGGAGGCAGAGGGCCAGCTGGAGGTTGCGGTGCCCCTGGATGACAACCTCAACCCGGCGCTCTACGGGCCCATGGTCGACTATCTGCTTGAGCGAGCTCGGTTACCCTCCTGCTGAGCTTGGGCGCTGATATGTTGGGCATATGAGTGATCTTGAGATTGCGCGCCAGGCTGCAATCAAACCTATCGAGGATATCGCCTCCCACGCCGGCATTCCGCGCGAAGCGCTGGAGTTCTACGGCCCGTACAAGGCAAAGATAGACCCGCTCCGAATCGCCGGGAGCGGCAGCAAAAGGCCGGGGCGCGTGGTCCTGGTGAGCGCGATGAGCCCTACCCCGGCGGGGGAAGGAAAATCGACCTGCACCGTAGGGCTGGCTGACTCTCTGGCCCGGGCAGGTTCGCGGGTGATGATCGCGCTGCGCGAGCCCTCCCTTGGACCCGTGCTGGGTATGAAGGGCGGAGCTACCGGCGGCGGATACTCCCAGGTTCTTCCGATGGATGACATCAATCTGCACTTCACCGGGGATTTTCACGCGATCACCGCTGCGAACAATGCGCTCATGGCACTGGTTGATAACCATATCCATCACGGCAACGCGTTGAATATCGATCCGCGAAGGATCACCTTCAAACGTGTGCTGGACATGAACGACCGCGCACTGCGGGAGATCGTGATCGGGCTGGGCGGCCCAATGCAGGGGACCCCACGACAGGACGGGTTCGATATTACCGTCGCCTCCGAAATCATGGCAGTTTTTTGTCTTGCTGCTGATGCTGAGGACCTGAAACTTCGCCTTTCGCGGATCACCTTTGGCTACACCTACGATCGGCAACCGGTGACGGTGGCCCAGCTGGGTGTCGAAGGGGCTCTCGCCTTGCTGCTCAAGGATGCGATCAAGCCCAATCTCGTCCAGACGATCGCAGGTACGCCAGCGCTCATCCACGGCGGTCCATTCGCGAATATCGCCCATGGGTGCAATTCGGTCATAGCAACCCAGCTGGCACGCCAACTGGCGGATATCGTCGTCACCGAAGCAGGGTTCGGAGCGGATCTGGGAGCGGAAAAGTATATGGATATCAAGGCGAGGACTGCCGACGTCGCCCCCGACGCCGTCGTTCTTGTCGTAACGATCCGCGCGCTGAAAATGCATGGAGGGGTCCTTGCCCCGGAACTCACGGCGCCGAACCTGGAGGCACTGGCGGGTGGGACAGCAAACCTTTTGCGCCACGTCCGTAATATTGAGAAGTTCGGGCTCTCCCCGGTTGTTGCAGTGAACCGGTTCGGAACCGACAGTGAGGCGGAGATCCGCTGGTTGCTGGATTGGTGCGCTGAACAGGGAATCGAGGCTGCTGCCGCTGATGTCTGGGGCCAGGGTGGCGGGGGGCCCGGGGGCGACGAGCTGGCGAAAAAGGTCTTGGGAGCGCTTGAACGCGATGTTGATTTCCGCTACCTCTATGAACTTGAATTATCGGTAACGGAAAAAATTGAGACGATTGTCCGCGAAATCTACGGGGCAGATGGAGTGGATTTCTCTGTACCGGCGTTACGTCGGCTCGCTGAGATCGAAGCCAATGGATGGGGCAACCTGCCGGTATGTATGGCCAAGACCCAGTATTCCTTCTCCGATGACGCCACCCGGCTTGGAGCGCCGACCGGATTCACGGTGCATGTGCGCGATGTGGTGCCGAAGACGGGGGCGGGATTTATCGTCGCACTCACGGGCGCGGTGATGACAATGCCGGGCTTGCCCAAGGAGCCTGCGGCGCTGCGGATGGACGTCGACTCCGAAGGGCAGACAGTAGGCCTGTTCTAGCCCGCCGCCCTGATCGCCCGCCGCGCCCCTCCGGCCGCTTGCCTCCCGTCCAAAACGCGTACGCACTTTTGGGTGGAATAGCTGGATTTCCTGGCGTATTACAACCGAATCTGAGCACGCGTTCGAGCGGGCTGTGGATAAGGGATTACCGCGCCCGCCAGTAGCTGACAATGGAGGGCATGCGTAGGCCGGGCCCTTTACCGAGCGTGCTCCATGGCACCGAATTCACGCGCGCCCAGGCACTCGAGGCGGGTATTACCGCACAAAGACTGAGGGCCCGCGACATCGAGCGGGTTGCGCGGAATGTCTACCGCATGACCGGGTGCGCGGAAGGATTGGAAATCCGGGCACGGGCCCTGAGCTCGGCGAATCCTGAGGCATGGGTCTCCCATCAAAGCGCTGCTGCTCTTCACGGTTTATGGGTTCCATCGAGCTATAACCTTGCCGGCAGCATTCACCTGAGCAGATCGCATCGGCACCCGGCCGTCCGGCAGCCGGGTATTACGGGCCATTCGATGAGGGCGCGCGAGGGGGAGGTTATCCGCGTCAGCGGAATCCGGGTGTCCTCTCCGGCACGAGCCTGGCTGGACCTCGCCCGCGACTTGTCGGTCGAAGACCTTATTGTCATAGGCGACCAGCTGCTCCGGGTGCCCCGCGTTGCTTTCGAAGGCCGCGCTGAGCCGTGGGCAACACGCGGCAGCATGGCAGCGATGTTACTGCTGCACCCGAATTTCCAGGGAATCGTTCGGGCTCGCGCAGCCCTTGAGCTGATGCGAGTAGGGGCTGATTCGCCTCCGGAAACCCGCCTGCGGCTCGCGATGATGCATTGGGGGCTTCCAGAGCCGGAGCTTCAGGTACGTACAGACCCGGATGATCCGTGGTCTCCGCCTGCGGATCTTGGGTACCGGCGGTGGAAAATTGCAATACAGTACGACGGCGGCGTGCACCTGACAGTCGAGCAGCAGAGTCGGGACAACCTGCGCGACGAGGTTTTCAACGTTGCGGGGTGGAGCTATTTCAAATTCAACAAGCAGGATCTGTTGAACGGCTTCGCCCGCGCGTCGAACAAAATCCATCTCGCGATTGCGCGGCGCGTAGCGTGAGGCTCATTCAGCAGCGACGCGTCCGCAGTTTTTGTTGGAATAGCCAGGAAGTGGCTCCTACTTCAACAAAAACTGCGGACGCGTCGCGGGGTGCTGGTTGTCGCCGGCAGAAAACTTGCTAGGTGGGAGGTTAGGCGTCCATATCTCCTCGTATGAATGCTTCGACTTTCTCGTAAGCAATGTCGTCTGCGTACTGCACCGGCGGGGATTTCATGAAGTAGCTCGACGCGGAGAGGATCGGTCCGCCAATGCCCCGGTCAAGGGCGATCTTCGCTGCCCGGATAGCGTCGATGATCACGCCGGCGGAGTTGGGTGAATCCCAGACTTCCAGTTTGTATTCCAGCGATACCGGCGCGTCGCCGAAGTTGCGTCCTTCGAGCCGGACGAATGCCCATTTACGGTCGTCGAGCCATGCCACGTAATCGGAAGGGCCGATGTGGACATCATCCTGGTGCAGATGCGCTTTGACGTTGGAGGTGACGGCCTGGGTCTTGGATATTTTCTTCGACTCAAGCCGGTCGCGCTCCAACATGTTCTTGAAATCCATATTGCCGCCAACATTCAGTTGGTAGGTGCGATCTAGGGTGACTCCGCGGTCCTCGAAGAGCTTCGCCATGACGCGGTGGGTGATAGTCGCACCGATCTGGCTCTTGATGTCGTCGCCCACGATAGGCACACCGGCTGCGGTGAATTTGTCAGCCCATTCCTTGGTTCCGGCGATAAATACCGGCAATGCGTTGACGAAGGCAACGCCTGCATCAATGGCGCATTGCGCATAGTATTTCGCTGCGTGTTCCGACCCGACAGGAAGGTAGCAGACCAGGACGTCGGCTTTGGTGGCTTTCAGTTGCCCGACAATATCGACGGGCTCCTCGTCGGATTCGACAATGGTTTCCCGGTAGTACTTACCGAGGCCGTCCATGGTGTGTCCGCGCTGGACAATCACGCCGGTCGGCGGGACGTCGGCAATTTTGATGGTGTTGTTCTCGCTGGCACCAATCGCCTCGGCGAGATCGATTCCAACCTTCTTTCCATCGACATCAAACGCCGCCACGAATTCCACATCGCCTACATGGTATTTTCCGAATTCGACATGCATCAGCCCTGGCACAGATGCCGAGGGGTCAGCGTCCCGGTAGTACTGCACGCCCTGCACGAGGGATGCTGCACAGTTTCCGACGCCGATAATTGCCACCCGAATGGGGTTTGTTCCCACGGTTCTCCTCGAAAGTTCTCAGACAGATACTGCTGGGGTGCTCCGCAGCCGAGCTCAAAGTTGGTGAATTCCAGTGTACGTCCATTCAGCATGTTCATTCCGTTCCGATTCTCGCTAGGCTCTAGGTCATGAGCCCGCGGCAAAGAATATGCGGTCCGTTCCGCATCAGCGTGCCGACCAGAGGTGATGCGCTGCTGCGGCAGCTGAACGAAGTCGTGGGCGGGCCGATGGGCAGCAGGAGCGCTCCGGGTCTCGTGCGCCCCGGGTACTTCACGGTGCCGCGGGTCCTGATATTGATGACGACGACGGCGGCGCTCGTAGGACTGCTCCTGAAGACCCCATGCCGGGTCGGTGGATGGACACCGCCGGAACAGTTCTACATGACGTGCTACAGCGACTGGACGGAACTGTTCCTTTCCCGGGGACTCGGGTGGGGCGCATTTCCATTGATCGACAGGTCCATGCTCTTTGAATATCCCGTACTGCTGGCGGTGCTCGCAGGGGTAACGTCCCTGCTGGTGGCGCCTGCTCAGGCTACGGGGCTCGGTGATCAGGCGCGAGCAGCGCAATATTTTGATGTGAATGCCACGCTCCTGGCTGGCGTGTGGATCATCACGGTGCTGGTTACGATGCGCCTGGCCAACAGACGTCCATGGGATGCGGCGATGGTGGCTGTGGCGCCCGGAATCATTTTCGCCGGCACGATCAATTGGGATCTGTGGGCAGTGATGTTAACCGCTTTGGGCATGCTCGCCTTTGCGCGGCACAGGCCGTTGCTCGCTGGTGTGATTTTCGGGCTGGGAACGGCGGTTAAAGTTTATCCGCTGCTGTTGCTGGGCGCCATCCTTGTGCTCGCGGTGCGCACAAAAATGGTACGCCCCTTCGTGCTCGCAGCCAGCGGACTGATAGCGACGTGGGCGGTGGTCGATATTCCCTTCATGCTCCACGACCTGGGTGCATGGAAGTATTTTCTTGACTTCACCCAGGATCGTGAGGCGGGTCTGTCCTCGGTGTGGTTCGTTTATAACGCTGTGGCTGGCCCGCTCGCGTTGCCGTTGTTGGATCCGGCTACCATCAACACTCTGGGACTGCTGCTATTCATTCTGGCGTGTGGTGCGATTCTGGTGTTGGGATTGGCCGCCGAACGCCGTCCCCGTCTGGCCCAACTCGCGGTACTGATAGTCGGTGCGTTCATTCTCACCAATAAAGTTTACTCACCGCAGTTCGTCCTCTGGCTGATCCCTTTGGTGGCCCTTGCTGTGCCCCGGTGGCGAACGTATGTCCTCTGGCAACTGCTCGAAGTCCTGCACTGGTGGGCTGTCTGGATGTATCTTGGCGCGCAGACCGGAGGGGGTGCGACAGAGCACAATATCGATGAAACATACTACGTCTTCGCAGTAATCGGACATATTCTTGGAACGTTATACGTCATGGTAGCCGTGGTGATGGACATTTTTCACCCGCGCTCTGATCCCGTCCGCCGCCTTGGTATCGATGATCCGCAAGGCGGCCCGTTTGACCATGCTCCCGACCGGTATACCCTGCGGCCACAGACTGTCGACGAAGAGCAGCTCGGCAGGACGAGCGGCCCAACCGGCGTGGAGGAGGCTCCGCGAGCCGCTCGGGTAGGCTTGGCCCAATCCCGTCCTCCAGTGAAAGATCCACCGTGAGCGAAGCCCCTTACCGCTACGAGAAGCTGAGCGAGCAGGCATTCGATGCTCTCGTCGAGATCTACCCGACAGTGACCGTCCCAGTCGAGCAGAGTCCGTTGTGGGCCCGGTTCGAGGCAGCGCTGGGCCGGCGGCCCTACGGAATGTGGGCGTACTATTCGCGCAATGGCGCGCTGGTGGCGACGGCATCGTATCTGCACATCAGCCGACGGTTCCGAGAGTCTCTGGTAGTTGTCAATGGACCCGTGTGGTTTAGCGAAAGGACAGCGTCGGCAGAGACTGAACTGATGCGGACCGTGCAGTCGCAGTTCGCGCGTGCGGCCGGGGTAAATCCGTTATACGTGCGTATGCAAATCCGACATCCCCGCCTGCCCGCCCTGGGACCGCTCGAACACGGGTGGTACGAACGCGAAATCGTGGTTGACCTTGAACCCGAGGAAGAAGCGATCTTCAAAAGCTTTCGGCCCAATGCACGTAATAGCATCCGGCGGGCGAAGCGGGCCGGCATCGAGGTGGTGTCTATTCCACGTTCGGAATGGATCGAGGTGTTCCGCAACGAGCTCTATCCAATCTTGGAGGAGACTGCGGCACGGGATAACTTCCAGAGTTTCGAGAGATCGTACTACGAAAAATTCATGACCGAGCTCGGAGACTACGTGCGCTTGCTGGTGGCGTATCAGGACCGAACCGCCGTGAGCTGGCTTATCACCACCGAATATCGGGGCTACGGGGTCTACTATTTTGCCGGAAGTTCCCACCAAGCACGCAAAAATTTTGCTCCGTACCTATTGCTTTGGGAAGCCTTTCGGGCGTTGAAGGCGGCGGGTAACCATAGTTGCGGCCTGACCGGCATCGTGAGTGAAAATTACCCGCAATTGATCAACGTCACCACGTTTAAACGGAACTTCTCGAGCAATGTCGTCGAGCTTCCGACAACCTACGACATTCCGCTCCACGGAGTGCGGTACCGGATACTGGCCATACTTCTCGGGCTCAGACGAGGCGTCCCGGTCCTTGGCGGAACGGCGCGACGGGGGGCGGGGATGCTGGGAGGGCTGTTCGGTGGCAGCGGTCGCCGCAATGCCGCCGAGGGTTCGACGGATACGGAGCGCCGTGGCTGAAGTCGAAGTGGTCGGTGCTGGCCCCAATGGCCTGGCCGCTGCCGTCACCATGGCGCGAGCGGGGCTGCAGGTGCGGGTCCACGAGGCTGCTGGAACCGCAGGCGGCGGGGCACGCTCGCTCGAGCTTATGGAACCCGGCCATTTTCACGATATGTGCTCCGCTGTGCATCCAATGGCTCTGGCATCCCCCTTCTTTAGCGCGTTCGAGCTGACTAAGAGAATCGGGTTCGCGGTTCCAGAACTTTCCTATGCTCATCCGCTAGATCACGGGCGGGCAGCCCTCGCGTATCGGAGCCTAGAACGAACCATTGCGGAGCTTGGAGAGGATGGGGAGGCGTACCGCAGCCTCATGGGTCCACTGGTGGAGCGCGCCGACGGGATCGTGGCGCTCACGCTCAACCACCTGCTTCGGCCTCCGGCGGATTGGGGCGCTTCGCTGAGGTTTGCGCGCGCGACGCTGGACCAAGGATCCGCCCGGTGGAACCGGCGCTTTCGTACCGATGAAGCCGCGGCGTTGCTGACCGGTGTCATGGCCCACCCCGTGGGACGGTTACCCTCCTTGACAGGAGCTGGGGCCGGCCTAGTGCTGGGGATACTGGCGCACACCGTGGGCTGGGCCATCCCAGTGGGCGGCTCGCAGTCGATCACGGATGCGATGGTGCAGGACCTTCGAGCCCATGGTGGGGAGTTGGTGGTGAATCACCGGGTCTCGACCCTAGATGAGTTCGCCGCGGCGAAGGTAGTTCTTCTTGACGTCTCACCATCGGCATTGCTCGAACTTGGAGGCAGCCGCATTCCTGCAGCATACGGCCGGGCGCTGAAGCGGTTTAGCTATGGAAACGCGGCCTGCAAGGTTGATTTCATCCTCTCCGGACCGGTTCCGTGGACCGCCAGTGATGTTGCACAGGCTGGAACTGTCCATCTGGGGGGCACCCGCGCCGAAATTGCCGAAGCCGAGCGGGAGGTGGCGCAGGGCCGACACCCGGAAAAACCGTATGTGTTGTTGTCGCAACCCGGAGGATTCGACCCCACCCGTGCGCCGCAGGGTACCCAGACTCTCTGGACGTACTGTCATGTCCCGCGAGGATCGACGCGGGACATGACAGCGGCCGTGACGGCTCAGATTGAGCGCTTCGCGCCGGGATTCCGGGACGTCGTCGTTCAGTCGAGAACGACGACGGCGGCCGATTTGGAACGCTACAACACCAATTATGTGGGTGGCGATTTCGGGGGTGGCGAGATATCCCTCCGGCAGATTGTTGCCCGCCCGGTTCTGTCCTTCAATCCTTGGCGAACCCCCCTGAAAGGTGTTTACCTGTGTTCCCAGTCGACACCCCCAGGGCCCGGGGTGCATGGCATGGCCGGGTATCACGCAGCGCAGCGCGCTCTGCGCACCGAGTTCGGCCTGCCGGTCCCAGGCTTAGGCGTGGAATAACGCGTGCCGGACTTTGCTGTTCAGTCGCGCAGCGGCGGGCGGGTATCCTCGTCCTGATTCTGGAACGGTGTTTCCCCGGATCCGGCAGCGCTTCCGGCGCTGGAAGTAGTATCCCGACCGCTCTCGGAATTTTCCGCCCGGTGCATAGCC
>DGBL01000015.1 GCA_002384315.1 Micrococcaceae bacterium UBA4005
ACGAGAAGCAGGCCGCCAAGGTCCAGTCCCAGTTCGACAAGGGCCTGATCGCTGACGACGAGCGCCGCCAGGAACTTATCGACATCTGGAACAAGGCCACGAACGAGGTGGCTGAGTCCATGCGCGGCGCCATGCCGAAGGACAACACCATCAACCGCATGGTTTCCTCCGGTGCCCGTGGTAACTGGCTGCAGGTTCGGCAGATCGCCGGTATCCGTGGCCTGGTGGCTAACCCCAAGGGTGAAATCATTCCGCGTCCGATCAAGTCCTCGTACCGCGAGGGCCTGTCGGTGCTGGAATACTTCATCGCCACGCACGGTGCCCGTAAGGGTCTGGCGGACACTGCCTTGCGTACCGCCAACTCGGGTTACCTCACCCGCCGACTGGTCGACGTCGTCGATTCCAAGGGAGCGACTCTTGCGGTAGCCGGAGCGGACGTCGGCGATGTGCTGATCGGCCAGCTCTTTGCCGCCGGGGTGACCACCATCAAGATCCGTTCGGTCCTTACCTGCGAGTCGGGTGTTGGTACCTGTGCCCTCTGCTACGGCCGTTCACTGGCCACGGGTAAAACCGTGGACATTGGTGAAGCTGTCGGTATCATCGCGGCGCAGTCGATCGGTGAGCCTGGAACACAGCTGACCATGCGTACCTTCCACACCGGTGGTGTTGCCTCGGCGGAAGATATCACCCAGGGTCTGCCCCGCATTCAAGAGCTTTTCGAGGCACGTACACCCAAGGGTGTTGCGCCGATCTCGGAGGTCGCCGGTCGGGTCACCATCGAGGACGCCGAGAAGCAGATGCGTCTTGTGGTCACTCCGGATGACGGCTCGGAAGAGCTTGCCTATCCGGTACTGCGCCGTGCGCGTCTGCTCGTCGAAGACGGCCAGCATGTGGAGGTCGGGCAGCAGCTCGTCTTCGGTGCAGTGGACCCCAAGCAGATCCTGCGAATCCTCGGCCCACGTAAGGCCCAGGAGTTCCTGGTCGATGAGGTTCAGCGCGTGTACCGCAGCCAGGGTGTAGGCATCCACGACAAGCACGTGGAAGTCATCGTCCGGCAGATGCTGCGTCGGGTAACCGTCATTGAATCCGGCGATTCAACGCTGCTGCCCGGCGAGCTCGCCGAGCGCCGCCGCTTCGAGGACGAGAACCGCCGGGTGGTCTCCGAGGGCAAAAAGCCAGCCTCTGGCCGGCCGGAGCTCATGGGTATCACGAAGGCCTCGCTGGCCACCGAGTCGTGGCTCTCTGCCGCGTCGTTCCAGGAGACCACGCGTGTGCTCACGCAGGCTGCAATGGAAGGCAAGAGCGACCCGCTGCTCGGACTCAAGGAAAACGTGATCATCGGTAAGCTGATCCCTGCCGGAACCGGCCTGGATCGCTACACGAAGGTCACTGTTGAGCCAACCGAGGAAGCGAAAGCCAACCTCTTCACCGGCCCGAGCGCATTCAGCGACTTCGACTACGCCGGCGTCGACGGTGGACTGAGCCCTGAATTCCACGCCATCCCACTGGATGACTACGATATGGGCAACGACTACCGCTAAGTGCGCTAAACAATGGGGCCCTGGCCTCCCCGCGAGGGGAGTCCAGGGCCCCATTGTTTAAGCGGGCATACATGGTTCAAGCAGCGGCGGGGGCTCCGCCGGTCAATTCATCAGAGCCAGCGCGGCGGGCGCGGCGCGTCCCCGCCGTCGACGCTAACCCCTCCGGCCGCCCGGCCGCTGGCCCAGGCCGCGAGGTTCGCCAGTGTCCCCGTCACGACCAACGGGCTTCCCGCACCCTGGTCGCCGAAATCGAGTGTGTTTCCGTCCGTATGCGCCTCGCCCGCTGGATCCCGTCCGTCGGTGGCGCGCAGCAGGAGCGCTGGATCTTCGCCGCGTGCAGCCCAGGCACCGGTAATATCGCCGAGCAGTCGCTTGAGGACGGACGGCGGCAGGTCGGAGAATACCGCACCGTTATCCAGGTCAATGGCGTGGAGCCATATTTCCCGCGCGCGCATCCAGACAGTCTCCGATACGGGAACCAGCCGACCCTGGGCGGTGCGGACTTCGGCACTCCAGCAGGTCTCCGGCAGGTCGCGCCATTCCACATTGAGGTGGATGGCAGCGTGGTCGTGGAGGTTGCGCAGGGCCAGGGGACTGAGCGTCGCCCCGTAGTCGATCTCCTGGTTGCGTGCCTCCATCGAGGAATACATCGGAGTCTGAACCCCGGTCGCCGCCCACTGGACCAGGCGGGCGAGGGCGCGCGCGTTGTAGCCCACATGGGCGACAACGTGCCGTCGCGTCCAGCCGGGCAATAGCGACGGCCCATCCAGTTGTGCATCGCTGAGCTGGTTCAGTTTTCGGCTGAAAAATGCGGTGCCCCGGCGGGTCGTGAGGAGTTGCTGCTGGAGGACAGGGTCTGCGGTCTGGTCGTGTCTTGCACCCATCTGCGGTTGCCCTCAGCCTGCGACGGTGGTGTTGCGGAGCTCGCCGAGGCCGTCGATGCTCGTGCGGAGCAGCTGGCCGGCGCGGAGGTACCGCGGAGGTTTACGTGCATGGCCCACACCCCCGGGGGTGCCGGTGATGATCACATCGCCTCCGTCGCAGAGACGATGATGGCGTGGGCCCTTCGTCTGGCGATTGCTGCCGTAGCCGCCGTTGTCGTTGGCTTTGTCATCGGTTCCTCGTCCTCCCTGCGCAAGGGAACCCACTCGACGGTGGAGTTCCTGCGTCCGATTCTATCGGTCGTTCCCGTCCCGCTCGCTGACGTCGAGCATGTCGTCGAAAGTACCGCACGCACGTTCGGTCTCGGGCGGATCTCCGGCATTCGGTATGTTGCCTGTGCATCGGGCTGATCCTGATGGTCATTTCCGAAATGTTCGCCTCCTCCTCGGGGCTCGGATTCACCATCGTGCAAATCCAGTGCCCCTTTGCGATTCCGCTAACGGGCTCAAAGCAATGCTCTCGGTCCGGCAACTGAAGAAGGTCTACAAGACTGAGGGCGGGGACATCGAAGCATTCCGGCGCTGATGAATCAGGGTACGGCCACGGCCGGGCGGGACAAGCTGGTGGACGACGCTGGGCATGACGGTTCTTTTCGTCACGCACGACATTGACAAGTCCGTCTATCTCGGCCGGCGGGTCATTGTCCTCACCACACCCCCGGTTCACCGAGCTGCGCCACCACGAGTATGAACAGATCCAGCTTGCCAAGAAAGGTGACCGGCCCGCGGCGGCCTCCGCGTAGGGGAGGTTCATTCCGTAAGCGGCAGCGGATGCCTGCCAATGTACCGGTCTCCGCCCGCAGGCAGGGCGAGCAGAATCATGGGCAGGCCAAGCGCGGCGGTAGCCACCAGTGGTACCGTCCAGCCGCCACTGACGTCGTGAAGCGCGCCAAACCCGACCGGGCCAATGGCGCTCAGCGCGTAGCCGATGGACTGCGCCATCCCGGAGAGGGAACCAGCCTGGGTGTGATGTTCAGTCCGCAGGCTGAAAAGCGAGAGCGCCGTCACGATCAGGCTTCCGCAACCGGTGGCCGCAAGGATTACCCAGAGCAGATCGGCTGCCGGAATGAACGCAAACCCGGCGCACGCCGCCGTGACGACCAGGCTTCCCGCGACGGCCACCGCCCGCTGGCTGGAGGCTCTATCCAGCACCGCACCGGTGCCGAGGCTGGCGATGACACCCACCATGAGGAAGATGGATATCTGCAGCGCTGCCGCCGCCTCGGAGACGCCGCGGCTGATCTGGACGCTCGGCAGCCAGGTGATGAGGATAAAGAAAATCATGGACTGCAGACCCATGAAAAAGGATATTTGCCAACCCAAGCGGGTTTTCCAGGGAGAGCGGAACGTCGAAATGTGCCGCTCGTCAACGCCGTCCTCGGCCCCGGGGCGGTGCCGAAGCCAGCGCACGGTAACGGCGAGGGTGACGATGGCCAGCACGGCCCACGTGGCCAGGGCGACCCTCCAGCCGTCGCGGGCAA
>DGBL01000150.1:0-11775 GCA_002384315.1 Micrococcaceae bacterium UBA4005
CTTCCTCGCCTACCTCGACGTGCTCGTCGATCTGGAAGGGCAGCGCCTCGGAGGTGTTCAGGATCCGCACGGTCTCCGCGATCACTTCCACCTGCCCGGTGCCGAGCGCGGGGTTCTCATTGCCTTCGGGGCGTTGCCGGACTGTTCCGGTCAGTTGCAGCACATACTCGTTGCGCAGGCCGTGGAAGACCTCTTCCTCCCGGATCACCACCTGGGCCACACCGGAGGAGTCCCGCAGGTCCACGAATGCGACTCCGCCATGGTCACGCCGGCGGGCCACCCAGCCTGCCAGGGTAACGGTCTGTCCAATGTGCTCGGATCGCAGCGATCCGAGTTCATGTGTGCGCAGCACAGCATTCCTTCCGGAGATGTTTCGGGGCAGTGTCCACTGCATAGAGTTGGAGCAAACGTGTTCGAGTTTACCGGTGTTCACCCGAACAGGCTGCCACCACTATGGACCCGCAGTACGGCGGGTACGGAATCGAGGGAGGATGGCGTATGAACAGTGAACCGGCATTACCGCGGGTCATGGGCGGATTCGATGCCACAACGCTGGGCATCGGGTCGATGATCGGTGCTGGCGTGTTCGTGGTGTTCGCTCCGGCCGCAGCCTCCGCCGGATCATGGCTGCCGCTGGCGGTGGCGCTGGCCGGTTTCATCGCGTACTGCAATGCGGCCGCCTCCGCGGCGCTGGCTTCGGTTTATCCGCACAGCGGCGGGAGCTATGTGTACGGACGCCGGCAACTGGGTCCTTGGGCCGGGTTCATGGCCGGGTGGAGTTTCGTGACCGGCAAGCTCGCCTCCTGCGCCGCGATGGCCCTGACCTTCGGGTCGTACGCGGCCCCCGGTTACGCTAAGCCGGCTGCAGTCGCTGCAGTGCTCGCCCTGACTGGCGTCAATCTGATGGGGGTGACCCGCACAGCGCTGGCTACCCGGATTGTGGTGTCGCTGGTGGTTCCGGTGCTTGCCTTTGTCCTGGTCGTAGCTTTCGCCGGGCCCGCTGCGCCGGCCGATGCCGCGGGCGCTCAGGCTGGTGCCGCGGAGATCCAGCCCTGGGGCGTAATGCAGGCGGGCGCGCTGCTCTTCTTCGCCTTTGCCGGGTTCGCGCGGATCGCCACGATGGGCGGGGAAGTACGGCGCCCGGAACGGAATATCCCGGCGGCGATCATGGGGGCTCTCGGCTTCACGGTGGCGCTGTATATGCTCCTCGCCGTCGCGCTGCTGTGGTCGCTGGGCCCCACGGCGCTCGCTGCCTCGCCCGCACCGCTGCGCGACGTCGTCGTCGCCGGCAGCTCGACGCTGGAGGGTTTGTCGGCGGGGGGTTCGAGGGCGGGGGGTTCGACGGCGGACGGGGCGGCGATACCCTTGGCAGCGCTGACTATCGCAGCAATTCTGGCAAGCCTGGGCGCGCTGCTGGCGTTGATCGCCGGCGTTTCGCGGACCATGCTGGCCATGGCGTCCGAAGGTGACCTGCCCCGGCCGCTAGTCGCCCTCTGGAGCCGTACCGGGGTTCCGTGGGTGGCTGAGGTGAGCACCGGCGTCGTCGTGATTGTGCTGCTGTTGACCACGGACGTGCTCACGGTGGTCGGATTCTCCAGCTTCGGGGTCCTGCTCTATTACGCTGTGGCCAATGCCGCAGCCTTCACTCTTCCCGTCCACCCTTGGTACGCGCCGCGTGCCCTGAATGCGATCGGGGCGGTCGGATGCGTGGTCCTGGCTGCCACCCTGCCGGTCATTTCCGTGGCGACCATGCTCGGAATCCTGGCAGTGGGCGTGCTGGCGCGGGCTATCCTGCGGCGTCGGGGCCGCAGCGCTACGCCGAGCGGGTGACCAACGGCCTAACATCTTCCGCCGGAGGAGCCCAGGTCAGTGGGTCCGCAGGCTGTTGGCTTCCGCTGCGAATGTCTTTGACCTCGTGCTCGCCGTCCGCGCCGGTGAACCAGACGAACGGTATGCCGCGCTTGTCAGCGAACCTGATCTGTTTACCGAATTTCTCCGCTTCCACCGCCACCTCGGCGGAAATCCCGCGCGCCCGCAGCGCCGCGGCGACATCCTGGGCTCCTGACCAGGCGCCGTCCTCGGCGAGGGTTACCAGCACAGCTGTGGGCACCGTCCGGGAAACGGAGGCGAAGCCCTGGCTGAGAATCCGGGACACTATCCGGGTGACGCCGATCGACAGGCCCACACCGGGAAAGGTGCGCGTGCCTTTCGACGCGAGGGCGTCGTAGCGTCCGCCGGAACAGATCGAGCCCAGGCTTTCGTGCCCGTTGAGCACGGTTTCGTAAACCGTTCCAGTGTAATAATCCAGTCCGCGCGCGATGCTCAGGTCTGCCACGACGCGGCCGGGAGCCCTGCGCGAGGTCTCCGCGATCACCGCGGCGAGTTCGTCCAAGCCTTCCTCCAGCAAGGGGTGTTGGACGCCCAGTGCCCGCACTTGGGCCACGAAGGAGGTATCGCCGCTGCGAATCCCCGCCAGCCCCAGTGCTGCGGCAATCTGGACCTCGGTGGCTCCGAGTTCGCTGCGCAGCAGTTCCCCGACCTTCGCTGCACCGATTTTCTCCAGTTTGTCGATACTGCGCAGCACCCCGGCCGTGTCGGTGATGCCAATGCCCCGGTAGAAGCCTTCGGCGAGTTTGCGGTTGTTCACACGCAGCGTGAACTCCGGGATCGGCAGTGCGCCAAGGGCTTCCACGATGACCAGGGCGAGTTCGATGTCGAACCGGAACGGTAGTGAGCCGTCACCGACCACGTCGATGTCCGCCTGGGTGAATTCCCGGGCGCGCCCCTCCTGCGGGCGTTCCCCCCGCCAGCATTTCTGGATCTGGTACCGCCGGAAGGGGAACTCCAGGTGCCCTGCGTTTTCCACCACGTACCGGGCGAACGGGACAGTGAGGTCGTAGTGCAGCGCGAGCCCGCTTTCGGAGGCCGACGCCTGGTCGGCCTGCAGCCGGGAGACGGCATACACTTCCTTGTCAATCTCGCCCTTGCGCAGCAAGTGTTCCACGGTCTCGACCGCACGTGTTTCGATGCTGGAAAAGCCGTGCAGTTCGAAAATACGCCGGAGGGTGTCCAAGACGTGTTGCTCCACCAGCCG
The DNA here is from genome assembly GCA_002384315.1 of Micrococcaceae bacterium UBA4005. GTDB lineage: Bacteria > Actinomycetota > Actinomycetes > Actinomycetales > Micrococcaceae > Arthrobacter_D. Next base: position 3,095 of record DGBL01000150.1, read on the forward strand.
TTCCTGCGGAAGCCATTCCGGGAAACCGGACAGTGATGCCTTACGTGCCATGGGTCGGATCTCCTTGGATGGGTCTGCGTGCGTGAAGCGCCTGCGCCAAGCGCAGGGCCTGCTCGCCCCCATTTTATGGCCAGGGCGCCCGCGCCCGCGAACCGCGCCGCTGCGGGTCGGAAGTTCGACTGTCACGGCTGTGACGATAGACTCATTTAGCCTGAACTACATGGAACACCTACCCGACCCGTTCCATCCCACGAGCGAAAGACTTCCAGCGGTGACACAGAGTCAGCAATCCGACGACCACGCCATGCCTGACGCCTCCGGCGTCGAGCCCTCCGCAGACGCACCGGCAGTACCGGCTGCTCCCGCGCCGCGTCCCCGCCCGGCCGGGCCGCGCGCACCGCTACCGACGGCGCTACCCCACCGGCCCGCCGCCGGGACACCGCTGGTCGCCGCGCCGCCAGCGCACAGTACCCCGCTCGAGGACGCCGCACGGTTCGCGCGGGTCGAGGACGACGGCCATGTGTTCCTCCTGGTCGGAGCAGAGGAGTTCCCTGTCGGGCAGTACCCGGACGCGTCCAAGGATGAGGCGCTGGCCTATTTTGTGCGCAAATATGACGACGTCGCCAGCCAGGTCCTGCTGCTGGAACAGCGCGTCCACGCGAAAGCTCCGAGCACGGACATGGCCAAGACTGCCGAGCACCTCCGCAGCCAGGTGGCCGACCGTAAACTCGTCGGTGATGTGGTGGCCCTGGAACAGCGGATCGACGCCGTGTTGCAGGCTATCTCCGAGTTGGAAAAAGCGGAACGGGCGGCGCACGAGGAGTTGAAGGCGAAAGAACTCGCGCTTCGCGAAGGGCTTGTCGCCGAGGCGGAAAAACTTGCCGCCCAGGATCCGGAGACGGTCCAGTGGAAGTCCAGCAGTACCCGGATGAACGAGCTTTTTGAACTGTGGAAAGCAGCCCAGAAAAACGGGCCGCGGCTGGGTCGCGGAACGGAAGACGCTTTATGGAAGCGTTTCCGGTCGGCACGAACTGTTTTCGACCGCCACCGGCGCGCCTACTTCTCCCAACTGGACAGCGACAATGCGGAAGCCAAACAGGCCAAGGAAGCCCTGATCGCCCGCGCGGAGGCGCTCGCCACATCCACTGACTGGGGACAGACATCGTCTGACTACCGCCAACTAATGGACGAGTGGAAAGCTTCCAAACGGGCCAGCCGCAAGGACGACGACGCCCTGTGGGCACGTTTCCGTGCCGCCCAGGACCGTTTCTTCGATGCCCGCAAGAACGCGAACGAGGCCGTCGAGGAGGAGTATGGGGCGAACCTGGTTGTTAAAGAGGAACTCCTCGTCGAAGCCCGGCGGTTGATGCCGGTGAAGGACGCTACCTCGGCACGGAAAGCGTTACAGTCCATCCGGGACCGGTGGGAGGAAGCCGGCAAAGTGCCGCGCGCGGACATGGGCCGGGTCGAGGCAGCGCTTCGGGAAGTCGAAGATGCCGTGAAAGCAGCCGAAGATGTCCATTGGCAGAAGACCAACCCGGAAACCCAGGCTCGCACGAACAGCGCCCTGAGCCAGTTGGAGTCCGCCATCGTGACGCTGGAAGCGGACCTCGCTGCAGCGCAGGCGGCTGGCGATTCGAAGCGGATCGCCAGCGCGAAAGAGGCCCTTGAGGCGCGGCAGCAATGGTTGGACATGCTGCAGAAATCGGCTCAGAACTTCTCCTAGTAGCCGCTGCCGGTAACGCTGCGCGGTTCACGGTTTTCCACAGTTCCCCTACTGGGCTTCCGCTTCGGCGGCCACCCCGGAAAGCTTGGGGAATGCCGCCGCTGAACAGTTCAGACGTTATGGGGCCACCGGACCGTCTCGATCCTGCCGGCCGCAACAGGTCACCGCGCGCGGTTGCCTGCCGTCCAGATCCGGTGACCGCGGTGACCTCCACCGGGGGCGCGCTGTTCCATGCCGGAGAGCTGTTTAGTTCCGGCGAGCTGCAGGCGATGCTGCTGGACGGACTCCTCCGCCGCGTTTACCGCGATTCCTACCTCCGGGCGGATTTTCAGGAGGATTCAGCCTGCCGGGCGGTGTCGGCCCTGCGTTCCGTTCCCGGGCACCTGCGCAGCAGGGTGGCCCTGGGCAGGCAGTGCGCAGCCTGGGTCTACGGCTGCGCTCCACCGCCCATGGTCGTGAGTCTGTTGACGGATCACCGTCGTCGGACCACAACGCTTCCCCTCTGCGCCCACACAACGCTGCACCAGGTGTCCCTGGGCCCGTTTGACGTGAACCTGATTGGCGGGGTTGCCGTCACCACTCCGCTCCGCACGGCGCTGGATATCGCCGTCCATGGGCCACCGGAACACGCTGTGCGGATCCTGCGCAGCATTGCCTCCGACCAGTCGCTGGAATGCCCCTTGCGGCTCGTGGAGGCAGCGTTGGTCCATACCGCCCGGGTGCCAGGGAAGTCACGGGCGCTAGGCCGGCTCCGCGAAGCGCAGTCAGCCTAACGCTCAGGTCCGCCGGTGTGATCCGGTGGCGCGATAGACATCGAAAACCCCGTCGATCCGGCGGACAGCGCTGAGGATGTGGCTGAGGTATTTGGGGTCCCCCATCTCAAACGCGAACTTGGAAACCGCGACGCGGTCAGAGGAGGTGTTGACGCTGGCGGAGAGGATATTGACGTGGTTCTCGGAGAGTACGCGGGTGACGTCGGAGAGCAGACTCTTGCGGTCGAGCGCCTCGACCTGTATCTCCACGAGAAAAACACTGGACTGGGTGGGCGCCCATTCAACGGGAACGATACGGTCGGGCTGGTCTTTGAGAACCTCAACGTTGCGGCAGTCCTCGCGGTGGACGGACACCCCCGACCCTCTGGTGACGAAGCCGATGATCGGGTCCGGTGGCACCGGCGTGCAGCATCGGGCGGTTTTGACCCATACGTCGCCGACCCCATGGACGGTAACTCCGGAGTCCGAGAAGCGCGGCCTGCGCTGCTGGGTGGGCACGGTGGTTTCCGCGAGCTTCTCTTCTGCCCCCTCATGGCCTCCCATGAAAGTGACAAGGTGTTCAATGACGTTCTGCGCCGATGTGTGCCCGTCTCCCACCGCAGCGTAGAGAGCTGCGATGTCCTGGTGGCGCAACTCCTGGGCCACACCCAGGAGCGCATCGTGCGTCATCATCCGCTGCAGCGGAAGATTTTGTTTGCGCATGGCCCGGGTGAGGAGGTCCTTACCCTTGTCGATGGCCTCTTCGCGACGTTCCTTCGTGAACCACTGGCGGATCTTGTTCCGCGCCCGGGGGCTCTTGACGAATCCTTGCCAGTCCTGGCTGGGGCCAGCGCCTTCGGCCTTGGAGGTGAAGACTTCCACCCAGTCACCGTGTTGAAGTTCACTGTTCAGCGGCACCAGTTTTCCGTTGACGCGGGCCCCGATGGTGCGGTGCCCCACCTCGGTATGGACCGCATAAGCGAAGTCGACCGGGGTGGAACCGGCGGGCAACGCCATGACCTCCCCCTTGGGAGTAAAGACGAACACTTCCTGGGCGTTGATTTCAAAGCGCAGTGAGTCCAGGAACTCGTCCGGGTCAGAGGTTTCCTGCTGCCAGTCCACCAGACTGCGCAGCCAGCCCATATCGCCGTTGCCTGCTGGCTCCGGGGCTTTCCCGCCACCGCTTTTGTATTTCCAGTGCGCTGCGACGCCGTATTCCGCCCTCCGGTGCATGTCGTGGGTGCGGAGCTGAATTTCCACGGGCTTCCCGCCCGGGCCGATAACNNGGCAGCGGATTCCACCGCGAATGCAGAGCGCCGAGGGTCGCATAACAGTCGCGCACGCTGTCCACCAGCACACGCACACCCATCAGGTCGTGGATATCGTCGAAATCCTTGCCGCGGACAATCATCTTCTGATAAATCGAATAATAGTGTTTTGGCCGTCCGGTGATGGTCGCTTTGATCTTCACCGCGCGCAGATCCTCAGCGATCTGGCTTCGCACCAGGTTGAGATGCTTTTCACGTTCCGGGGTCCGGTCCCCCACCATCCGGACGATTTCCTCATACACCTTCGGGTGCAGTGCAGCGAAAGACAGATCCTCCAGTTCCCACTTGATGGTGTTCATACCCAGCCGGTGCGCCAAAGGAGCGAAGATCTCAAGTGTCTCGCGCGCTTTCCTGGCAGAGGACTCCGGCGAGACGAACCGCCAGGTACGTGCGTTGTGCAGCCGGTCCGCTAACTTGATCACCAATACGCGGATGTCCTTGGCCATCGCGACGACCATTTTCCGCACGGTTTCGGCCTGGGCGGCATCACCAAAGGAGACTTTGTCCAGTTTGGTGACGCCGTCAACGAGCATCGCCACTTCCGGACCGAACTCGCGTTTTAATTCATCGAGCGTGTAGTCGGTGTCTTCCACGGTGTCGTGCAGGAGTGCGGCGACAAGCGTCGCCCCGGTCATCCCCAGTTCGGCCAGGATGGTGGCGACGGCGACCGGGTGGGTAATGTACGGGTCGCCGCTTTTGCGCTTCTGGCCTTCATGGCTGCGTTCGGCAACCAGGTAGGCGCGCTGGATCAGGGCGAGGTCTTCTTTGGGGTTGTTGACCCGCACCGTACGCAGCAACGGTTCGAGCACCGGCGAATAGCTGGTGCCTCCCCGTCCGGTAAGCCGCGCGATCCGGGCTCGAGTGCGTGAGCGTCGCCCTGGGGATGAGGTGGGCATAGCCTCGGAGGAGGATCCCGTGTCGGGTGCTGATGGAGAGAAACCTGTGGAGGGACGCGGAGCAGCCACAACGCGGGATCGTGCCGCTGGCAGACCGGCCGGGTCGCTTTCCGGCCCGTCGGTCGGGTTCACCGCATCAGCCATTCATAGCCCCTCTTCCCCGACAGGTTGAACACTTGAGAAGAACAAGATGCCACACGTACCGGAACACTTCCAAGTTTAGCGGTGCGCCGATGGAGATGGGACCAGCGGAGTTCTCCCGGCCTGCAGGCCGGGAGAAGCTAGGCCTCCCTGGCCTGAAGCGCCCTCGCCTGGTGGACCCGCTTGTGTTGCTTGCGCAGAGCTGGCTCATTGATGCGAAGTGCCGCATACATCGGAGCGGCGATGAAGATGGTGCCCAACGTACCCAGAATAATGCCTATGAACAGCGCCAGTGAGAGGTCGCGCAGCGTCCCAGCACCCAGGAGGTACGCTCCGATGAACAGAATCGAGGCCACCGGCAGCACGGCAACCACCGAGGTGTTGATCGAACGCACCAGGGTCTGGTTGACTGCGAGGTTCACTTGTTCCGCGAACGTGCGCTTGGTGGATATGTTGATGTCAGCGGTGTTTTCCCGGATCTTGTCGAAAACGACCACAGTGTCATACAGCGCATAGCTGAGGATCGTCAGGAAGCCGATGATAGCTGAGGGGGTGACCTCGAAGTTGCTCAGCGAATACAGCCCTGCGGTCACGATCATCACGGCAACCAATGCTGACATGGCGGCGACGGACATTTTCCATGTCCGGAAATACATTGCCATCAGCACCGCGGCAAGCAGCACGAACACGACGAGACCGACGAGGGCCTGCCTGCTCACGTCCGCACCCCAGGTCGGTCCGACAAAGCTGGAAGTCACTTGTTCGGCGCTGACTCCGTAGGCCGTGATCAGGTTGTCGCGTACGCTCAGCGTCTGGTCGTCGCTGAGCGTCTCGGTCTGGATACGCATCGTTCCGGGGGCGATGTTCGTTACCCGCGGTACGGCTTCGGAGACCACAGAGGTGACGGCGGTTTCTCCGGCAGTAACGTCGGTGTTCTCCGTGCTGGAGACCGTGAATTCGGAGCCTCCGCGGAAATCTATGCCGAGGTTGAACCCGCCCTTGACCACGGGAATGAGCAGGGAGAGCAGAATAGCCACACCCGTGATGATGAACCAGAGCTTGCGCTTTTCCACGAACGCATAGGAGCGCTTGCCGGAATACAGCTCGTTACCGAACGTGGAGAAACTGAATCGGCTCATTTCTGGTCCTCCTTGTCGGCGCCCTTGTCCTGTACGGCAAGGGATTTTTGTTTCTCGGCTATTCGCCGTTCAGCGATGGTCATGCGCCGCTGCGACTCTCCGGCAGCAGCCTTGTTCTTGCGTCCCGTCGCTGGTGCGGGCGTACCTGGCTCGCGGAAGCGTCCGGCGCCCCGGTAGAACGGGGCAGCACCCAACCGTTTGGGATCCAGGCCCGACCACCGGTGCCCTTCACCGAAGAACTTCGTCTGGGCCAGCACGCGGAGCATCGGGTGGGTGAACAGGAAGACCACGAGCAAATCGGCGATAGCGGTCAGGCCCAGGGTGAAGGCGAAACCGCGCACGTTGCCCACCGCCACGAAATAGAGAACCAGCGCAGCCAGCAGGTTGACGGCCTTCGATGCGAGGACCGTCCGCTTTGCCCGGCGCCAACCATTTTCGACAGCTGAGACCATACCGCGTCCGTCGCGCAACTCGTCGCGGATCCGTTCGAAGTACACGATAAAGGAGTCGGCGGTCTGGCCGATGGCCACAATGAGACCGGCCACGCCCGCCAGCGATAGCCGGTAGTTCTCGGTCCAGCCCAGGATAGCGATGGCAAGGTAGGTCAGCAGGCCTGCGACCACGAGGGAGGCGATGGTCACCAGCCCGAGTACCCGGTACTGGAACATTGAGTAGACCGCTACCAGCAGCAATCCGATCAGCCCTGCGATCAGCCCCAAGCGGAGCTGATCGGCACCGAGGGTGGCGGAGATCTGCTGTTCGCTCTGAATCTCAAAGCTGATGGGCAGCGCGCCGTACTTCAATTGCTCGGCCAACGCCGCCGCAGATTCTTCGGTGAAGCTGCCGCTGATCGTCGGATTACCGTCCGGGATCACAGCGTTCGTAGTTGGCGCCGAGACGATACGGCCGTCCAAAACGATGGCAAATTGGTTGCGAGGATCACCTTGGCCAATGCTGAAAAGTCTTTCCGTCACATCCCGGAAAACCCGGGTTCCCTCGGCGTTGAAGTCGATGTTCACGACCCATTGGTTCAGGCTCTGCCCCTGGCTCCCCCTGTTTAGTCCGAAGGTAGCTCCGTCGATGTCGGTTCCCGGCACTTCGACCGGTCCAAGAATGTACTTGCCCTGAGTATCGGGCTCACAGGCCACCATCGGCTTATCCGCTGGGGCTGGTTCCTGGCGTGGCTCCAGTGCGGCAGGATCAAGGCAATTCAGTGCCTCGAACTCCTTGAAGAGTTCCGGCGTAATCCAGTTCGGGTCACTGGCGTCCGTGGGTTTAGCCGACGGTTTCGGCAATTGGTCTTCGGGCGTAGGTGTCGGCGCTGCTGGCGCTTGGCCCGGACCACCAGATAGGACAGGCCGGAATTCCATTTGGGCTGACGCCTGGATCAGGTCGCGGGTCTGCGCGTCCGGCGTGCCCGGAAGCGAAACGATCACGTTCCGCCCCGATTGGGTGCTGATCTCGGCCTCGGCCACACCGCTTCCATCGACACGCTGGCGGATAATTTCAACCGCCTGGTTGAGCTGCTCAGCGGAAATTTCACCGCCGCCGCCCTGGACTTTCGGGGCGAGGATCATCTGCGTTCCGCCCTCTAGGTCCAGCGCGAGTTTTGGCGCCCAACTGGCAGTACTGAAGATTGTGCCGCCTCCGAGGAGTGCGGCAAGAAGAGCGGTCAATACGCCCAGCCAAACGAGAGTGCGTTTGGCGGCCGTGCCCGGGCCGGTGCGTGGCATGGTGGCTTGTCCTTTTACGAGTCGGCGCGCCAGGCGCGCCGTGCAGATCGGTCAGCGCCGCGCTACGGATGGACCGCGCAGCGCGAAACGCTATTTGTTGTCGTCCGTGCTGCCTGGCTTGTCGCTGCCGGTGGTGTCCTCCGGGTGGTCGGTGTCTTCGGCGCCGCGGGGTGCCGCGTCCTGTGACTCAGCTGCGCGGGCATCGCGTTCAGCAGGTTCCGGGTCGGCTACGAGGGAGGACGCGTCATCCGGAACGGTTGTCGGTTCCAGCGGCGCTGCCGGTTCCTGCGTGACTACCTTGCTCAATGCCTGCATGTGCACCGTCGCACGGTTACCTGGAGATAGTTCCAGGACAGCCTTGTTCTCCTCATGATCGATGGAGACGATAGTGCCGAACAGACCGAACTGGGTCATGACTTCGGTTCCCGGTTCCATATGTGTGCGCAGTTCCTTCGCCTGGGTCTGGGCTTTGCGCTGGCGGCGGAACATCGTGAAGATGAGGAATGCTAGGGCCAACGGAAGCAGCAGGCTGAACGGGTCGAATCCACCAGTCTCGCTGGCAGTGGCGGCTACAACATTTGCGTACACAGAGAAGTTCCATTCCGACGAGGTTGGTTGGCGTGCCGAGAACATAGCTCAGCCGACGCACCGTGAGTGTTCCTCCAGTGTAGGGGAAACGTCAGCTCACGCACCTCAGGACCCGGTGCGGTCAGTTTCGGCGGAGAGGTCTTCTTGCTGCATGAGTTCGAAAAGGTTCGCGGGCAGCGCTTCCGCGATGCTTGGCGGCATGACCAGGCCCAGATGCGCCCACGCTGCAGGGGTCGCAATACGCCCGCGCGGAGTCCGCCCAAGCATCCCTTCGCGCACCAGATAGGGTTCGGCAACGGTCTCCACCGTCTCGGGCTCTTCACCGACGGCAATGGCGAGGGTCGAAAGTCCCACCGGCCCGCCGTTGAATTTCGTGAC
>DGBL01000150.1:11844-32901 GCA_002384315.1 Micrococcaceae bacterium UBA4005
GGTGTGCCGCGTGAGCGTCCGGCAACCTCGGCGAAGGCGGCGGAGTTAACCCGCATATCCATGAGCATCGCCGAACGGCGCAGGACCAGTTCGAGCTCCTCAGTGGAATAGAACTCCAGGTGTCCGGTGAAACCGAATCTGTCCCTCAGCGGCCCCGGCAACAGGCCGGCCCGGGTGGTCGCTCCGACGAGGGTGAAGGGCGGCAGTTCAAGGGGAATCGCCGTGGCGCCGGGCCCCTTACCCACCACGATGTCCACCCGGAAGTCCTCCATGGCCATGTAGAGCATTTCCTCGGCAGGCCGGGACATACGGTGAATCTCATCAAGGAAGAGGACTTCGCCCTCGGTGAGCGAGGACAGGATCGCCGCCAGGTCTCCCGCATGCTGAATTGCGGGCCCAGAACTGATCCGCAGCGGGGCATTCATCTCCCCGGCGATAATCATCGCCAGCGTCGTCTTTCCGAGCCCGGGCGGTCCCGACAACAGCACATGGTCCGCACTTCGCCCACGAATTCGTGAGGCCTCAAGCACCAGCGACAACTGGCGGCGCACGCGCTGCTGGCCCACGAAGTCGTCAAGGTTTTTCGGCCTCAGCGCCGCCTCAACTGCGCGGTCTTCAGGATCGGAAACAGCGGCGATGATGGCCGCCTCCCCTGTCTGCTCGGCGCCCATCATCAACCCACCCGCGAACGGGCTGATTGACGCGCCCCGTCCTGCCCGAGACGTCGGAGCGTGAGCTTAAGGATCTGCGCGACATCTGCTGTGGCAGTGATCTCCGGGGCCTCCGCCGTCGCGGCGTCGATCGCGGCTCCGGCATCGCGTTCGGACCAGCCGAGACCGACCATGGCGGTGAGAACCTGGTCCTGCCAGGCTCGTCCGCCCGCCGGGCTACTGCCCGGCGTCTGCCGCGGCACCAGTTTGTCGGCCAGTTCCAGGACGATCCGCCGCGCTCCCTTTGGCCCGATTCCCGGGACCTTGCTGAACGCCTTGTCGTCCCCGGAGGCCGCCGCGACCCGGATCGCTTCAGGTTCGTACATCGCCAGCACCGCAAGGGCCAGCCGCGGGCCCACACCGCTGACCGCCAATAGCGTCTCGAACACTTGACGCTGGTCGATCTCCGTGAAACCGAACAGCGTCATCGAATCCTCGCGCACGATCATCGCGGTGAAGACATAGGCTTCGGCGCCTACCCGCAGCGTGGAGAGAGTCTGGGGAGTTCCCTGGACTTGCATGCCAAACCCGTTGACGTCGAGGACCGCGCAATGCAGGTCCACGTGGGAAACGGTGCCGCGCAGCGAACTGATCATGCGGTGAGCTCCAAACACTGGACGATGAATCGATGGGCCCGGACAGGAATCCATCCGAACATACTTTCTATTACGGTACCTGTCCGGTGGGACGTATCCGCGGACGCCACACCGGCGCCGGGCACGCAGGCAACCCCTAGCGGCCACGCCGCGCTTTCGCCTCAGCCTCGGCCCACTGCCGCTGGGCTGTTGTGGCGCCGCCAGCGGAGCCGACGGCGGATGCGGCTTGGGCAGCCACGCCGCGCCGCCACGCGTGGGTGATCGCCAACGCCAGCGCGTCCGCGGCGTCGGCGGGCCGGGGCGGCGCCGCGAGGCGCAGGATGCTCGTGACCATCTTCGTCACCGCAGCCTTGTCCGACTGACCGTTGCCGGTGACCGCGGCCTTGACTTCGGTGGGCGTGTGCAAGGCGACCGGTATGCCGCGCCGGGCCGCTGCAGCAATCACGACGCCGGAGGCCTGGGCCGTGCCCATGACGGTACTGACATTGAGCTGGCTGAAAACGCGTTCGACAGCGAGGACGTGCGGCTGGTGCAGTTCCAGCCATTCGTCGGCCGCGAGGGCAATGACCAGCAGGCGCTGGTCCAGCGAGAGACCCGCCGCGCTGCCCACTACACCAAAGGCCACCAGGGAGGCCCTGCGGTTGGGCTCGACGTCCACCACAGCCAGTCCGCACCGGGTCAGCCCAGGGTCGACGCCCATGACACGCAGGGTCATCGGCGTACCGGGGCGGTGCGCTGGAGGTATCGGCTAGTCGTCCTGCTCAAGTTCCGCCATCACCTCGGGAGGAAGATCGGCGTTGGAATACACGTTCTGCACGTCGTCCAGTTCCTCCAGCGCGTCGACAAGCTTGAGGAACTTCCGCGCCCCGTCGGCGTCGAGTTCCACATGCATGGAGGGGACGAACTCGGCCTCGTCACTGTCGTAATCGATACCGTTCTCTTCCAGCGCGGCGACGACGGCGCGCAGATCCTGCGGTTCCGAAATCACCTCAAAGGACCCCGCGGACTCCTTGACTTCCTCCGCGCCGGCGTCGAGGACGGCCATGAGCAGGTCATCCTCAGTGAGGCCGTCCTTGGGCAGGCTGATAACTCCCTTGCGCGTGAACAGGTAGGATACCGAGCCCGGGTCGGCAACCGTTCCGCCATTGCGGGTGATGCCCAGGCGGACTTCGGAGGCCGCCCGGTTCTTGTTGTCCGTCAGGCACTCGATGAGCAGCGCCGAACCCTGGGGTCCGCGCGCTTCATACATGATCGTCTGGTAGTCGACGGCGTCCCCGAGCAGGCCCGCGCCGCGTTTGACCGCACGATTGATGTTATCGATCGGCACCGAGGTTTTCTTCGCCTTCGAGACGGCCAGTTCCAGCCCGGGATTCCCTGCGAGGTCCGCCCCGCCGGCGCGCGCTGCCACTTCGATGTTCTTGATCAGCTTGGCGAAGGATTTGGCGCGTTTAGCGTCGATCGCGGCCTTCTTGTGTTTCGTGGTTGCCCACTTAGAGTGCCCAGACATACCTATGCTTCTCCTCTGATCATTCGAATAAACAACTCGTGGACCCGCCGCTCCCCGGTGACCTCTGGATGGAAGCTCGTGGCAAGCAGCGTGCCAGAGCGCACTGCCACAATTCTAGCGACGCCAGCGGGCGTGAGCTGGTGGGCGGGCAGATCATTGCCCGGATCGGGGATATCAGCTGCCGGGATCGAGGCGAGCACGCGGACGCCGTCGCCGACTTTCTCCACCCACGGCGCCCGGATGAATACCGCTTGGACGGTGTCCGCTTCCCGCCGCTGCGTACCCGGGCCGTCGTCGCCCGCGGTGTCCGGGCGGTCCAGTCCCTCAAAACGCAGGGTGGTTTCGAAGGATTCGCGCTGCCGGCCGAAGGCGTTGCGGCGCACCACCATGTCCAGTCCGCCGATGGTCTGCTGGGGATTGCCGTGCTGGTCGCAGGACGGGTCCGCGATCCTGTCCGCGAGCATGATCATGCCGGCGCAGGAACCATACATGGGCATCCCGTTACGCATCGCGTCCTTCAGCGGTTCGGCGAGCCCGAAAATCCTGGTCAGCTTGTCGATGGTGGTGGACTCCCCGCCGGGAAGTATCAGACCGTCGATGCCGGCCAGCTCCGACGCCCGGCGGACCGGCACGGCGACGCTGCCGAGCGCCTCAAGGGTAAGGGCGTGTTCACGCACGTCGCCCTGAAGCGCGAGCACGCCTACGCGCGCACCCAACGATGCGCGGCGCGCAGGCGGCCGCGGAGAGTCTCGTGGGGAGTCTAGGGAGGCCATCCGCCCATCCTAGATTGGCTGCCTGCTCCGGCCCGAATTACGTGTTCCGCGGCCGCTGGCTGGTGTGCTGACCTGCCGCTGGCTGGTGCGCGCTCCGGCGTCCGGCTGGGATAGGTTTAAGGGCATGAATCCCCTGAGCGTGCTGATCGGAAAAGCGGTACGCCGCGTCTCGAGGATGCGCGGGGGTGGCTCCGCGCTTCCGGGGCTGGTTGTCGAACGCCTGGACCCCGGGTTCATGGCCAGGGCTTTATCCGATCTGGAGCACGGCGTGGTTGTGGTCAGCGGAACAAACGGCAAGACCACCACGACGAAAATGGTCGTGGAGTTGTTGCAGGGCCAGGGACTGACGGTTTTCACCAACCGGACGGGCAGCAACTTCACCCGCGGGGTGGCCGCGGCCCTCCTCGGCGAGGTGGACTGGCGCGGCCGGCTACGCGCGGACATCGCCGTGCTCGAACTGGACGAAGCCCACGCCGTGCACTTCGTGAATCTGGTGCCGCCCCGCTATGCGCTGCTGCTGAACGTACTGCGCGACCAGCTCGACCGATTCGGGGAAATCGACACGACCACCCGGCTGCTGGAGCAGATCGCCGCGAAGACCACTGACACGCTCATCCTCAACCGGGAGGATCCACGCGTCGCCGGCATCGCCGCCACCGCCCATACGGCGTCCGTGCGCTACTTCGGCCTGGATGCATCGCTGCGCAGTACCTTCCCGAATGACGACGAAATGCGCGGAACGGTGGGCGCCACCGCCCCCTCAAGCCTGGAGGCCGACGTCGTGCTTGCCGCAGTGGCCGGCAACTCGGCGGACTTCCTCATCGACGGCACAAGCGTGCATACGGACCTGCGCCTGCGCGGGGTCTACAACATTTTCAACGCCGCGGCAGCCCTGGCCACCGCGCGCGCCGTGGTAGGAAGCACAGCCTCCACGGATGAGCTCATCGCGTCACTGGCAACGGTCGAACCTGCCTTCGGCCGTGGGGAGAGTCTCACGATTGACGGCCTGCCGCTGGAACTGGTGCTGGTGAAGAATCCGAGCGGATTCAGGCTCGGCCTGACCTCCTTTGATCCGGCAGGGTGCGCAACCATGATCGCCATCAACGACAACTACGCCGATGGACGGGACATGTCCTGGCTCTGGGATGTCGACTTCGCCTCGCTTGGCCTGGGCGGGGTCGGCATGGTCAGCGGCGTGCGCGCCTACGATATGGCCCTGCGCCTGGCCTACGACGACGTCACAGTCGGGGCCGTCGACCCGGAGATTCCCGTGGCGCTGAAGACCTTCATTACTGGGGCGGCCCAACGCCCCAAACGGATTTTCTGCACGTACACGGCCATGCTCGCGGTACGGCGCGAACTCTCGAAGATCACCACGGTGGAGGTAGTGTCCTGATGAGCCCAACACCGGAAACGTCGGCGGACCAGGCAGGTTCCAAAGGCTCGATCAGCATCCTGCAGCTGTATCCGCGCGAGATGAACATCTATGGCGACTGGGGCAACACACTGGTGTTGGCCAAACGCCTCGCCTGGCACGGCTACACCCCCGAGGTGCTCGAGCACAACGCCGGCGACGCATTCCCCGCTGGGGTGGACATCCTGGTAGGCGGCGGCGGTCAGGACAGCGGGCAACTAGTCATCCAACAGGACCTGCAGACCCTTGCATCTCAGCTCCGTGAGCTGGCTGAGGACGGCACGCCCATGCTGCTGATCTGCGGGCTGTACCAACTCTTCGGACGCTTTTTCCGGACCCAGGACGGAACGGTCATCCCCGGGATCAGCGTGCTCGATCTGGAAACCCACGGCGGTTCCGAGCGCCTGATCGGCAATGTGGTCTCCACCAGTACCGAATTCGGCGAGATCCACGGCTATGAGAACCACAGCGGCCAAACCTATCTGGGCGCCGGGGTCGCCCCGCTCGGAACCGTAACCAAGGGGGCCGGCAACAACTCACGCGATGGGCACGAAGGCGCCCGCTATCGGAACGTGGTCGCCAGCTACCTGCACGGCTCGCTGCTACCCAAAAATCCGGCGATTGCGGACTTCCTGATCCGCACCGCCGTCGAACGTAGGTACGGCACCTTCCATCCGGGCCACATCGACGACAGCCTCGCCAGCTTGGCCAGGCAGCACGCCGCGGCACGCCCGCGCTGAAACCCCCGCCGCCCCGCCGCAGCGGGAACAACGGCGGCCGGAACGACGGCGGCGGGAACAACGGCGGCCGGAACGACGGCGGCGGGAACAACGGCGGTGGGCTCGACAGCGGTTGAAACGAGAGCTGTGGGATGGTCTCCTCGTCATAGTCGTGGGAAAGTGGGTTGCTATGGATAATCCCCTGCTGGCCCCGAGTCCGCTGCCCTACGAACTGCCTCCCTTCGACCGGATCGCGGACACCCACTATCTTCCCGCGATCGAAGCTGGCATTGAAGAGCAGCGCGCGGAGCTCGAGGCTGTGCTGACCTCGCCCGCGGACGCGGACTTCGGGAACACGATTGTTGCCCTAGAACGCAGCGGAGCCACGCTGCACCGGGCGGCGCTGGCCTTCCACAACATCGCCACTTCCCACGCCAGGTCTGCCATCCAGGAACTGGAGACGGTGATCGCACCGCTGCTCGCCGCTCACCAGGACAACATTTTCCTCAACCGCGCACTGTCAGAACGGGTTCACCGCGTACCCTTGGACGGGCTCGATGCCGAATCCGCACGGCTCACCGCGGAATACCAGCGGAAGTTCATCCGGGCCGGAGCTGAGCTCGGGGACGCAGAGCAGTCCCGCCTGCGGGCCCTGAATACGGAAATCTCCGAACTGGGCACCGCCTTTCAACAGCGTCTCCTGGCCGATACCAACACGGCAGCTCCCCGCTTCGAGGCGGCAGCGGATCTCGATGGCCTTGCCCCGGAGGCACTCGCCGCCGCCGCCGATGCGGCGGAGGCCGTCGGTCTGCCCGGATCGTATCTGCTTCCGCTGGTTCTCCCAACAGCGCAGCCTGTCCTGGAAATCCTCACCAACCGGGAGTCGCGGCGACGCGTGCATGAGGCCTCGACGGGCAGAGGCAGCGCCGGGGGCACCCGCGGCACCCTGGAGGTCGCCGCACGGCTAGCGGCACTGCGGGCACAGCGGGCGGCGCTGCTGGGGTTTGAATCCCATGCCGAGGCCGCCACCGATGACCAGACGGCGCCGTCATTGCAGGCCATCAGGACTCTACTGGAGCAATTGGCGCCGGTCGCCGTCCGCAACGCGCGCGCCGAAGCCCTCGAACTGGAAACAATGGCCGGGCATCCGCTTGAACCGTGGGATTGGTCCTACTACTCGGCGAAAGTACGCAACGCCCGGTACGACGTCGATCTGGCCGCGCTACGACCCTATTTTGAACTGGAAAGTGTTCTCACCGACGGAGTCTTCCACGCCGCCAGCCAACTCTTCGGAATTACCTTCACCCAGCGCCCCGACCTCAGCGGCTACCACCCGGACGTGCGGGTGTGGGAAGTCCACGAAGCGGATGGGACGGGTCTGGGACTGTTCCTGGGCGACTATTTTGCACGGGAGACCAAGAGCGGCGGAGCCTGGATGAACGCGCTCGTTGAACAATCCACGCTCGAGGGCACCCGGCCGGTGGTCGTGAACAACCTGAACATCTCCCGCCCCGCGCCCGGAAAGCCTGCACTGCTGAGCTATGACGAGGTGGTGACCGTCTTCCACGAGTTTGGGCACGCTCTGCACGGGCTGTTCTCCCGCGTGACCTACCGCAGTTTTTCGGGCACGAACGTACCGCGGGACTATGTCGAATACCCCTCGCAGGTTAACGAAATGTGGGCGCTCTGGCCGGAGGTGGTCACCAACTATGCCCGCCACCACGCCACCGGAGAGCCGTTGCCGCAGGAGGTCGTGAATCGGCTCGTCGAAGCGCAGTCCTGGGGCGAAGGGTTCGCGACCACAGAGTATCTGGCCGCGGCCCTGCTGGACCTCTCCTGGCATAGCCTGCAGGCCGGCACAGCCGTGGAGGACCCGGCAGCTTTCGAGGCGCAGGCGCTGGCGGGAGCCGGCTTGGACTTCGCCCTGGTTCCCCCGCGCTACCGCACCGGCTACTTCAAGCACATTTTCGCTGGAGGCTATGCTGCCTCCTATTACGCCTACATCTGGAGTGAGGTTCTGGACGCGGACACGGTGGAGTGGTTCACCGCTGCCGGCGGGCTGAACCGGACGAACGGTGATTATTTTCGGGCGCAGATCCTCTCGCGCGGATTCAGCGTCGACCCCTTGATGGCATACCGCCAGTTCCGCGGACGCGACGCGGACGTTGAGCCCCTGCTGCACCGCCGCGGATTAGGCTGACGCCGCGCATGGTCACCATCGCACAGTGCCAGCGACTGCACTCCGCCTGGTATGCGGCCCTGGCAACGGCCACCGGCGGGAGGACCTTCAGCACCCATGGCAGTTCGTGGGCCTGGCTGCCGGCGCGCGGTGAGCTGATGCTGCTCTTCCCGGAGGAGATTTCTCCGGCGGGCATCCGCCCGGCGCTGGCGGAGGGCGTGCGTCTGCGCGCCCGAACCGTCGGCGTCTGGCTCAACGCCGCCGTCAAGCCGACCGGGTTGGCAGAGCTGGGATTCCGCCCGGGACAGCAATCGTGGTGGATGCAGGCTCTGGCAGCCACAGTCGCCGGACACCACGACGACGGCGCCGCGCTGACCACCGAGGTGTCCGAATACAGCGGCCCGCTGGCTCAGGAGTTGCGAGTGGTCCGTTCTCAGCCGCGGCAGGCGTGGCATGCCGAGGCCCGGGTAGACGGAGATATTGTCGGCGCCAGCTATTCGTTCTATCCCTCCGGGGTGGAGGGACTCAAGGGTCTGGGCGGAATTTACAACCTGGAAGTACTGCCGCCGCATCAACGCCGCGGTATCGGTACCGCACTGCTCAGCCGCTGCGCGCAAGCCGCGATGGCCTCGGGTGCTCAGCATCTGGCACTCAACGCCACACCGGAAGGTTCGGCGCTGTGCCTCGAACGGGGATTCTCCCTGGTGGGGCGAGGTAACACCTACTGGCTGGAGCTGTAGCTGCTACCCCGCACGTACCGGCGCCGGTCGGTTACCAGCCGCGTTCGGACAGCCGGTGCGGCTCTGGCAGATCCGCGACATTGATGCCCACCATCGCTTCGCCGAGTCCGCGGGAGACCTTGGCGATCATGTCCGGGTCGTCGTGGAACGTGGTCGCCTTCACGACGGCGGCAGCCCGTTCGGCCGGGTTTCCCGACTTGAAAATCCCCGAACCGACGAACACACCGTCGGCCCCCAACTGCATCATCATCGCCGCATCGGCCGGGGTCGCAATACCACCGGCGGTGAACAGGACCACAGGCAGCTTCCCAGCCTCGGCTACTTCACGCACCAGATCGTAGGGTGCCTGCATCTCCTTCGCCGCGACATAGAGCTCGTCCTCCGCCATAGAGGACAGCCGGGAAATTTCCGCGCGGATCTTGCGCATGTGCATCGTCGCATTGGACACATCCCCAGTGCCGGCCTCGCCCTTGGACCGGATCATCGCGGCGCCTTCGTTGATGCGCCGCAGCGCCTCTCCGAGGTTGGTTGCCCCGCACACGAAGGGAACGGTGAACTTCCACTTATCTATGTGGTTGGCGTAGTCCGCCGGTGTCAGCACCTCTGACTCGTCGATGTAGTCGACCCCGAGGGACTGGATCACCTGGGCTTCGACAAAATGTCCGATCCGGGCCTTGGCCATGACTGGGATGGATACCGCGGCGATGATGCTGTCGATCATGTCCGGATCGCTCATGCGCGAGACTCCGCCCTGCGCCCGGATGTCCGCCGGCACCCGTTCAAGGGCCATCACTGCCACGGCTCCGGCGTCCTCGGCGATGCGCGCCTGATCGGCCGTCACGACGTCCATGATGACGCCGCCCTTCAGCATCTCAGCCATCCCGCGCTTGACCCGGTTGCCACCGGTCCGGGGCGCGGCGGTCAAATTCTCTTCAACGGTGGACACAAAAAGCCCCTAAAGATAGGAAGAATGTACGCCCCCATAATACTCCCGCCACAGCGATCCGGGTGCCGTCTGGTTCCCCTGCCCCGCGGGGTCAGCGCGGCGTGAACGCAAGCACGATCCCGACGAGGCTCAGCAGCAGTCCAGCGAATAAAAGCGCGCGGATTCCACGGTCCGGAACAGAGGTGCTCCAACGGTCCGGGTCGCGGCTGTGGTAGTAGAGGATAAGTTCGGTTCCCGGCTCCGGGCTGCCTGCCAGCGGCTCCTGAAGCAGCACCTCGTGGAGGTGATAGCGCGTGGTGTGCCAGCGCAGACCCCATTGGCCGTCCCGCAGGAACGCGACGGCATGCGTTTTGACCCACGACCCCGAAAACATCCGGACGACGACGGCGCCGATCAGCAGCGCCACACCGACGGCGAGGGCCGAACTGCCCAGGAGCTCATAGAGCACCGCCGAGCTGCTGTCGGCTGGAGCGGGGACGCCCACGGGCGCCTGTGGAATGTCCGTGCGGTGTTCTATTCTGGCGGCATGGAAACGCATCACGGCTGGCATGGTTTCACCCCGGGCACGGATCGGTTCGTGCCGCCTATCCAACAGGCGGCGCCCACCGTGGGCGTGTGCGAACCTGCCCGTGCGCCCGCCCTGTGGGTTGATCTCACGTACGCGGACGGCGCGACCCGGACCGTCCGCGGGTTTGCTATGGCCTGGACGGACAGTTCGGTACTCGCCCAATGGGTAGAACATTCCAGGGCCCGCGAGGCCTGGGTTCCGGCCGGATCCTGCCGACGGCGGAAACTGACCACGCACCCGCACCGCGCTGCGTAGGTGCGTGGTGCCGGGGATGGGTGGGGAGCGAGGCGCTGGCGATCAGGCATCAGCGCGCAGTCATGCCGGGTCCGGCTCGGCACCGAAAGCCTGCCGTCGCACCGCGAGGACGCGTTGGATCACGGTGACAGTGCTCGCAAGGGCCAGCACCGCAAGCACGGCCAGCAATACCCCTTCGGGCAGCCCCAACCCAGTGAGGCCGGTGACCACCAAGAGCGAGACCAGACGCTCGGCGCGTTCGGCCACGCCGGTGTTGGCGGTGAAGCCCAACGATTCAGCTTTGGCCCGGGCATAGGAGACCACCATGCCCAGGACCAGGCAGAGCAGGGCAAGGGTTCCGATCACTGAGTTGGATCCGCCCGTGAAGAACCAGATCGCCACTCCGGCGAACAGCGCGCCGTCGGCCATCCTGTCCAAGGTCGAGTCGAGAAAGCTTCCCCAGCGGCCTCCGCGACCATCGAGCCGTGCCATCACGCCGTCAAGCACGTCCGAAAAGACGAATACCGTGATGAACACTGTTCCCCAGAAAAGTTGTCCCAGCGGATAGAACACCAGGGCACCCCCGGCCACACCAAGGGTCCCCACAATGGTTACCGTGTCCGGGGAGATTCCCCAGCGCAGGAACAGTCGAGCCACCGGCGTGAACAGCCGCGTGAAAAAGGATCTCGCGAACTTGTTGAGCATCCCTCAGCCAGGCCCTTCTCCGGCGCCCGCGCCCGCGCCGGCGCTCCGGGCCACTGGCCACGCCTCGGCCACCTGGCGACGGACTTCCCCCAGCGTCTGGGTGATCGCCTTGGTACCGGCGATGATCGGCAGAAAATTTCCGTCCCCGCCCCAGCGCGGAACGATGTGCTGGTGCAGGTGCGCGGCGATACCCGCCCCGCCGGTTGCTCCCTGGTTCATGCCGAGGTTGAATCCGGTCGGCCTGCTGACGGCGCGCAGGACGCGCATCGCCGTCTGGGTCAGGGCAGCGATCTCAGCGGTTTCGGCGTCGTCGATATCTGTGTAGTCGGGCACATGCCGGTAGGGGCAAATGAGCAGGTGTCCGGGATTGTAGGGATAGAGATTCAGTACCACATAGGCGCGGCTGCCGCGGTGGACAATCAGCGACTCCTCGTCGCTGCGGGAAGGCGCCAGGCAGAATGGGCAGTCTCCTTCGGAGGTCACCTGGTCCTGGCCGCCCTTTATGTAGGCGAGCCGGTGCGGAGTCCACAGGCGCTGGAATGCGTCCGGAACGCCCGCAAGTTCGAAGTCGTCTCCGGTTTCCTGCGGTGTGGCCGGATCGGCACTGCGGGCCTGCCCCGGGTCCATCAGTGCGTCGAGTCCCTCGACCGGACGGCCTCCACGATGCGGCGTACGGCCTCGTCCACGGGAACCTGGTTGTCCTGGCGCCCGTCCCGGAAACGGAAGGAGACCGCTCCGGCGTCCTGGTCGTCTCCGCCGGCNNTCCGTTCCGGCGTCCACCTGGGCGCGGATCCCTTCGGACTTCAAGCGTTCGACGACGTCGTACAGGTAGTCGTTGAACGCTTCAGCCACCGGTATTGCCAGGACCTGCACGGGAGCCAGCCAGGCTGGGAACGCCCCCGCGTAGTGTTCGGTGAGCACCCCCATGAACCGCTCGATTGAACCGAACAGCGCGCGGTGGATCATCACCGGACGCTGGCGGGTGCCGTCCGCCGCCTGGTATTCCAGTTCGAAGCGGTCGGGCAGGTTGAAGTCCAGTTGGATGGTGGACATTTGCCAAGTCCGCCCAATCGCGTCGCGGGCCTGGACGGAAATCTTCGGTCCATAGAACGCTGCGCCACCCGGATCGGGGACGAGTTCAAGACCGGAGGCTTCGGCGACCTCCGCCAGGGTGCGGGTGGCTTCGTCCCAGATTTCCTCCGAGCCGACCGACTTCTCCGGATTCCGCGTGGAAAGTTCCAGGTAAAAGTCGTCCAGGCCGTAATCCTTCAACAATCCAAGGACAAAGTTCAGGGTCCCGGTGAGTTCGTCCTTCATCTGCTCGCGCGTGCAGTAGATGTGNNCGCAGCGGCAGCTCCCGGTAGGAACGCCCGCGGGAGCGGAAGACCAGATTGTGCATCGGGCAGTTCATCGGTTTGAGGTAATAGTCCTGGCCTGGTTTGCGCACCGTGCCATCCTCATTGAGTTCCTCGTCAACGTGCATAGCGGGAAACATTCCCTCGCGATACCAGTCCAGGTGACCCGAGACCTCGTAGAGGTGGCCTTTGGTGATGTGCGGGGTGTACACGAACTCGTAGCCAGCATCAGTGTGGCGCTGGCGCGAATAGTCCTCCATGGCCTTGCGGATAGTCCCGCCCTTGGGGTGAAAGACTGGAAGGCCGGAGCCGAGCTCGTCCGGAAACGAGAAGAGATCCAGTTCGCTGCCGAGCCTGCGGTGGTCGCGCCGCTCCGCTTCGGCGATCCGCTCCTGGTAGGCCTTCAGGGCGTCCTTGGTGGGCCAGGCTGTTCCGTAGAGGCGCTGCAACTGCTTGTTCTTCTCACTGCCGCGCCAGTAGGCTGCCGCGGATCTGGTCAGCGCGTAAGCGTTGGAGATGAGCTTGGTGTTGGGCAGGTGCGGGCCCCGGCACAGGTCTTTCCAAATCACGTCACCGGTCTTGCGGTCAACGTTGTCATAGATGGTCAGCTCACCGCCGCCTACCTCCACGGAGGCGCCGTCGTCGTCGGTTGCGGCGCCTTTGAGGCCTATCAGCTCAAGTTTGTACGGCTCCGCGGCCATCGCAGCGCGGGCCTCGTCCTCGGAGACGGCCCGCCGCACGAAGAGTTGGTTGCTGTTGATGATCTTCTGCATCGACTTTTCGATGGCCTTCAGGTCTTCGGGGGTGAACGGTTCCTCCACATCGAAATCGAAGTAGAAGCCGTCGGTGATGTATGGGCCGATCCCAAGCTTGGCCCCGGGCCGGAGCTGCTGGACCGCCTGCGCCATCACGTGGGCTGCGGAATGGCGTAGTACTTCCAGGCCTTCCGGCGAATCAATGGTGACCGCTTCCACGCTGGCTCCCGCAGGCAACGGCTGGTCCAAGTCCGTCAGCTCACCATTGACGCGGACGACGACGACCTCGCGGCGTTCGCGATAGAGTTCGGCGCCGGTGGTCCCCCCGTTCACCGGGCTCTCCTCGCCATCGACGATGAGGGTCATGGGTGCGGTCGCTGACACAGTGGTCTCCTTGCGGCAAATGAACGGGGGCGGATGCTCGCCGCTGGGCAGGGCATTCCCTGACAGCGCAGTTCATCACCCGGGCTGGGTTGGCCTACAGGCCTCCTTGATGGTATCCGGTGAGCATGAACCCCACCAACAGGACTACTTCACCCAGCGCGCCGCATCCGGAGTTCCAGTTCGATGAATCCGGCGATCATCGCCCGGTAGGTTTCCTCGACAACCGCTGGATCGACCCCGTGATCCCCGGCGTAGCCGCGCACATTCGCGATCACCTGCTCCACCCGGGCCGGAGCGCGCACGGAGGCGTCGTCGCGTTTGATGGCGCCGGCCCGGCGCACAAGCCGTTCCCGCCGCGACATCAGCGAAACGATGTTCTCGTCGATCTCATTGATCGCTGCACGGATAGCGTCCAGATGGTCTTGATCGTGATTCTCGTCATAGTCGTCCATGTACCGAGACTATCGACATTCGGCACAGGCCCTGAATGGCGCAGCCTGCCGGTGTCCGTCGGTAGCGGAAATATCTGGTGGAATTGATTGGCGCATCCGTGTGTTGCCACTACAGCAGCACAACGTTATGAGCGTATTTTTTTACAGCCGATTTTATATTCAAGGAGCACCGTGGACTACACCCCCGAAGCCGGATCCATCACCATGTTCTCGACCACCTGGTGCGGCTATTGCCGCCGCCTAAAGTCCCAGTTGGACGCCCAGGGCATCGGCTACCAGGAAATCAATATCGAGGAAGTCGAGGGTACCGCGGACCTGGTTGCCGCGCTCAACGGTGGTAACCAGACGGTGCCGACTGTGATCTTCCCCGACGGTTCGTCGGCAACGAACCCCTCGCTCGCGGAGGTACGGAGCCGGTTGGCCGCCTAGCCCGTGCGGCGGCTCAGGTGCAGGCCCTTGAAGCCGCGCTCGCGNNCCACCAGCACGGGACAGGTTGCGTGGGTTACGCAGGCTGCACTGACGGAGCCGAGGTGCATGCCCATGAACCCGCCGTGGCCGCGTCTGCCCACGATGAGCATCGCGGCGCCCTCGCCTGCCTCGACGAGTTTCGCTGGCGCCGGACCGCGCACCACGGCCGAGGTCAACCCGGCTGGCAGGTCCTCACCATAGGCCTCGGCCAGCGCCCCGCCGAGGGTCTGCGTGGCCGCCGCGGCGAAAGATTCAAAGTCCGGCGGAACGTATCCGGCATAGATCTGGGGGAAATCCCAGCACGTTATGGCGTGTATTTCCGCGCCAAGCGCCGGGGCGATTTTCCCAGCGGACTGTAGGGCCAGGATCGAGGACTCCGAGCCGTCTACTCCGACAAGCACTTTAGCGGTGGTATCCATTGCTGCTCTCCTTAGGAAACGGACACCTTAATTCTAGATCCGCTGTGCCCGGTTTCACCCGGGCCGAGCAGACTTTTCGGAGCGGAACCCCGTCCGGGCCCATATGCTGGAACGGGTGGTCTTTCGCAGCGGCCACCCTCCCTACCCGAGAGGACTGTTGTTCATGGTTCACAAAGTTCAGGCCGTTGTTGTCAGGCAAAAAAACGCTCCCGCGACCGTGGAGACCATCCTGGTCCCGGACCCCGGCCCCGGAGAAGCACTGGTGGACATCATCACGTGCGGTGTTTGCCATACCGACCTGCATTATCAGCAGGGTGGGATCAATGACGACTTCCCGTTCCTGCTCGGCCATGAAGCGACCGGAGTGGTCAGCGCGGTGGGCCCGGATGTCACCAGCGTCGCTCCGGGCGACCGGGTGATCCTGAACTGGCGAGCTGTCTGCGGCGAGTGCCGCGCCTGCCGCCGCGGCCAGGGGCAGTACTGTTTCAACACACACAACGCCACCCAGAAGATGACGCTCGAGGACGGCACGGTACTCTCCCCTGCTCTGGGCATCGGCGCTTTCGCCGAGAAAACCCTCGTGGCCGCCGGTCAGTGCACCAAGGTTGATCCGGCAGCGGACCCTGCTGCTGTAGGCCTGCTGGGCTGCGGCATCATGGCCGGCATCGGCGCCGCCATGAACACCGGTAACGTGCGCCAGGGAGATTCGGTAGCCGTCATCGGATGCGGAGGCGTAGGCATTGCGGCCATCGCTGGCGCGAAACTGGCTGGGGCGACGACCATCATCGCGGTGGATATCGACTCGCGCAAGACCGCCCTGGCCACCGGACTTGGAGCAACCCACACCATCAACTCGAAGGACGAGGATCCGGTGGAGGCCATCCGGGCGCTGACCGGTGGCAACGGCGCCGACGTCGTGATTGACGCCGTCGGGCGGCCGGAAACCTACCGTCAGGCGTTCTATGCCCGCGACCTCGCCGGTACGGTGGTCCTGGTGGGTGTGCCGACTCCGGAGATGACACTCGAACTGCCGCTGCTGGATGTCTTTGGCCGCGGCGGTGCGCTGAAATCGTCCTGGTACGGGGACTGCCTGCCCAGCAGGGACTTCCCCATGCTGGTCAGCCATTATCTTAACGGCGCCCTCGACCTGGATGCGTTCGTAACCGAACGCATTTCCCTGGAGCAGGTGCAGGAAGCCTTCCAGAAAATGCACGAAGGCACCGTCCTGCGTTCGGTGGTGGAACTCTGATGGCGGCCCGGATCGAACACCTGGTCACCTCCGGCACGTTTTCCCTCGACGGCGGCACCTGGGATGTGGAGAACAATGTGTGGATTGTTGGTGATGACAGCGAGTGCGTGATCATCGACGCACCGCACGACGCCGCCGCGATCGCCAACCAGGTGGGCGGGCGCCGCGTGAAGGCCATCCTGCTCACCCACGCCCACGACGACCACATCAGGGCCGTCAGCGAGCTCGCCTCCGCGGTCGGCGCCCCGGTGTACCTGCACGCGGCGGATAACATGCTGTGGGATGCTGTCTTCCCCGACGGGCGGCCGGAGCATGCCATCGGCGACGGTGACACGTTTGAGGTTGCCGGGACCACGCTGCGCGCACTGCACACCCCCGGGCACTCCCCCGGCTCGGTGTGCTACCTGCTCGAAGACCTCGGGACGGTCTTCACCGGCGATACCCTCTTCAAGGGCGGGCCGGGGGCCACGGGCCGCTCCTACAGCGACTTTCCGACCATCATCGACTCCATCCGGAGCAAACTGCTCACCCTTCCCACTGAGACAGCGGCACGTACCGGACACGGAGACTCGACGACCATCGGCCAGGAAGCCCCGCATCTGGAGGAATGGATCGCCCGCGGCCATTGATCCTGGCCAGCATCGCAGCTACCGCTCAGGCGAGCGTGACATGCGTGGCGTAGGCCGCTAGGAGTGCGCGCTCAACGTCGTCCACCCCGATCCCGGGGACCAGGTCCTCGACCGCCCCGGCGGTGCGCGGTTCCCACGGCAGGGCCAGCGCGTCGTAAGCGTGGACCAGCACTTCACGGATCGGAGCTGCGTCCCGCACCACGATCACCGATGAGAAGAACCACGCGCCTGCGACCACGCGTTGGGCGGTGCCGACCAGTTTCACCTGGTGATGCTGGTCGGTAGCGCCGTGGACGCTGAATTCCCCGGGGCAGTATTCTCCGGGGGTCTCCCCCACTCCGGCATGGACGCCGACCTCCCGGAGAACTTCGGCGAAGAGCCCGCCGAAGAACGCGAACCGTGCGCGCGTGGCGGCAATCGCGTCGGTGCTGGGCTCCAGATGGTCCACAATCAGGCACCCCTGATGGTACGCGGCGGCGCGTCCTCCGGCGCGGCGTACCAGCGGTTCGAAACCGGCGGCGGAAGCTGCGGCGCAAGCCTCGTCAAACCCTGGCAAGCGGGCGTCCCGCTGGCCGAACGCCACGGTGGGCTGCGGGCGGTAGAGGCGCAGCGTCGAAGGGCGAAAGCCAGAGCCGACCTCGCGCAGCAGGGTGATCCCGGCGTCGAGATCCAGCCCGGCACCACGGCTGGGCGGATCCTTCAGAACCGTGAGCGTCGGTGCGCCGGACCAGGGATTGGTCATCCTGCAAGGCTCCGTTTCATGGTAATTCTGCAATTCTTTGTAGCCAGCGCGGCGTTCCTACTGCTGACCGTCGGCGTGTTCTCATGATCCGGCTCTCCGGGAGATAGCCGGGCGTCCTAGCGTCCGG
Organism: Micrococcaceae bacterium UBA4005; assembly: GCA_002384315.1. GTDB lineage: Bacteria > Actinomycetota > Actinomycetes > Actinomycetales > Micrococcaceae > Arthrobacter_D. Next base: position 29,516 of record DGBL01000150.1, read on the forward strand.
GCGCGGCGCGGCGCTTGCGGATCTTGGAGACAACAAACAAGACCACCGCGACGACGACGGCGCCGATCACCAGCTTCTGGAAGACGCCGGCATAGCGTTCGACAACATGCCAGCTCTCCCCCAGGTAGAACCCGGCCATCACGAAAACGGTGTTCCAGATCAGGCTTCCAGCGGTGGTGAGGGCAACAAACATCGCCAGCGGCATCTTTTCGATACCCGCGGGAATGGAAATGAGGCTTCGGAACAGCGGGATCATGCGGCCGAAGAAGACGGCCTGATAGCCATGCCGGGCGAACCACGCCTCCACCCGGTCCACGTCCTGAAGATCCACCAGCGGGACCCTGCCGACGATGGCGCGCATCCTTCTCCGGCCCAGCGTGGCGCCGAGCAGGTAGAGCACCAGCGCACCGGCCACCGACCCCAGCGTGGTCCAGGCGATTGCGGCGACGAGGCTGAATGATCCCTGGCTGGCGGTAAACCCGGCCAGCGGTAGGATCACTTCGCTGGGCAGGGGCGGGAAGAGGTTTTCCAGCGCGATGGCCAGTCCGGCTCCGGGTGCGCCGATTGTTTCCATCAGGCCGACAGCCCACTGCGATACGGCATCGAGGTTGGTGCCGCCGGTAGGGGCGGATTGGGCCGGGAGCAGGAACATCACCGGCTTCCCTCGATGTTCCGGCTGCGCTGCTCCAGAGCGAGCGGACCGTACGGGTAGTCACCGAATACGGGGGCGCTGACCTCGTCCAGGGCGCGCACTTCCTGCGCCGTCAGGGTCAGGGACGCGGCGGCCAGATTATCGGCCAGTTGTTCCGTGGTGCGGGCCCCCAGGATCACGGACGTGACCGCGGGCTGCTGGGCAACCCAGGCGAGGGCAACCTGGGAGGCGCTCACACCGCGCTGGGCCGCCAACGCGCTGACGGCGTCGATGATGCGCCAGGTACGGTCTTCGGCGTTGCGCTTATCCCACGCTTCCATGCCGCGCTTGGGGTCTTCGCCGAGACGGGTCGAACCCGTCGGAGCAACATTGCGCTGGTACTTTCCGGTGAGCCAGCCACCACCGAGCGGTGACCAGGGCAACATGCCCATTCCGGCGTCCAGCACTGCCGGTACTATTTCCGCCTCGATTTCGCGGATCAGCAAGTTGTACTGGGGTTGCAGGGTCACCGGGAGGCTGAATCCGCGGTTTTTCGCCAGCCAAACGGCCTTGGTCAGCTGCCATCCGGAGAAGTTCGAGAACCCGTAGTAACTGATTTTTCCGCACCGGACCGCCTCGTCGAGGAAACCGAGGGTTTCCTCCAACGGAGTAAGCGGGTCCCAGGAATGCACCTGGTAAAGATCCACATGGTCAACCCCGAGCCGGTCCAGGGACGCGTTGAGGGCCTGGCGAAGGTGCCTGCGGGAGAGCCCGACGTTGTTGGCGCCCTCACCCATCGGGAAGCGTCCCTTGGTGGTGAGCACCATCTGGTCGCGCGTTGCGGAGTTCTTCGCCAACCACCGTCCGATGATCCGCTCCGAGGTGCCCGCCGTGTAAACATCGGCCGTGTCAATGAAGTTTCCGCCGGCGGCCGCGTAATCGGACAGAAGCCGGTGGCTCGTTGCTTCGTCGGATTCGGCTCCGAAGGTCATGGTGCCCAGCGTGTAGGCCGAGACGGAGGTTCCGCTGTTTCCGAGAGTCCTGTACTCCATGGGTGGCAGTGCTCCATTCAGGGTGGGGGACGAAGCTTCGATTCTAATGCGTTGCTGGCGCTATGCAGGCTGATGATGCAGCGCAGCCACGATTCCTGTTCAGCTCTTGCGCAGCGTGAGGATCTGTTCGGAGCGGCCAAATGGTCCCGTCTCGTCGTGGAGCACGGAGGTGGTCAGCCCCACGCCGGTGGCCCCGAAGGTCACACGGGTGTCCAGACCGAGCCACCCTCCGGTGGGCATCCGGTGGAAATGCAGTTGCAGGTCAACGTTCGGGAAAACCCAGCTACCGGGCCCCGGCAGCACGCGCGTGGCGATTCCGTTGGCGGCGTCGACCATCCCGGTCAGGCGCACCAGATCGGAAGGGTCCTCGCCTTCGACCATGTCGCAGTTACTGCGCAGCCACATGCGCGCCCGGCCAGGGCGGTGACCGGGGGCAGCCCGGAATTCGAGTGTTTCGATGAACCCGCCCGGCCAGATAGCCATCCCGTCATAAGGTTCGCACTCCTCCACCCCGGGCATCGGGGCCTCCTCGAGGCCCGCGACGGAAGAGGTTTCGTTGTCGGCCAGCCGCCAGGCGCGCGCTGTGATCGCTGTGCGGCCCTCCGCAACCATCTCGGCCTCGACGAGCTCGATGGTCCGCCCCGGCCGGATCACGCGCGTGGATATCTGGAACAGCCCGGCCGGGATCATCCCGAGGATATCGAAGCTGACCCGCGCCAACTGCAGTTCGGGACGCGGATTGCACCGTTCGATTGAGCGCATCATCAGCCCTGAGACCGGGGCCATATGCTGCTCGTGGGGGCTCCAGGCGCCCTGCGCGTTGATCGAGGACTCGAAAAGTCCATCATCGAGGGCCCGGTAGTAGAAGCCTGGACGGTTCGCGGCACCTGACACGCACAACTCCTCATTGCTCGGGGTACAGCGGCCCGGAGGATGTGGACCGCACCAGCTCCATGCTAGTGGCGGGTGCGCGGGAGAGGAACCACCCCGTCGAGGCTAGAGCGGCTACTCCGGTGTCGCCGCCTCGGGAGCTATGCCTTCTGGACGGTGATGGACCATTCCGCTGCGCCATGCTTGGCGAAGTTCGTGACCGGGTAGCCGTTCTCCGCTGCCCAGCGCGGAATGGCATCGGTGGCCTGTGTGCAGTCAAAGTGGATCACGAGCTCGTCTCCGCTGGAGAGCGTGGTCATGGCCTCTTTGGCCTCGACCAGCGGAAACGGGCAGACCTGTCCGTTGGTTTCCAGTGTTACTTGTGCCATGGTAGGAGTCCTTTCGCGAGGGCAGGAATGCGCTCGGGTGATGTGGGGCTAGTGGTTGTATGGGTGTGCAGGATCGGTACGGTAACGCCTCAGCGCGAACGCCTAGACGCGACTGGGCACCCTGGCGGCGCCGACCGTGGATCGCCGGGTAATGGTCAGCCGCGCGGCCAGCCCCGTTCCGAGGAGCATGAACGCGAATGCCGTCCACCCCTGAAAGCTGAACTGCGCGGTCTGGACCATGGCGTTGCCGATGGTGCACCCACCTGCAAGGGCGGCGCCGACGCCCATAAGCGCCCCGCCGCCGAGGCTTTTGAGGACGGTGGGAGCGTCCGGGATCCGGATGCGGAATTCGCCGCTGCCTTTGGCTGCGATGAAGGAGCCGAGCAGGATGCCGACCACCAGGTAGACGCCCCAGTCGACTACGTCCGGGTCTCCGGTGACAAG
>DGBL01000115.1 GCA_002384315.1 Micrococcaceae bacterium UBA4005
CACCACCACATAGAACGTTCCGCTGGCGTAGCTGAATCCGCCCTCCCAGGCATCCTTCGGCGTGAACCCGAGGCGCTCGAACAACCAGCCGAAACTCGCGCGCGCCCGGCCAAGATCGGGAACCCAAATCTCCACATGGTGCAACCGGACCATCTGCACGGCAGACGCATTCTCCGCTGATGCCCGCCTCAGCGCGGCGTCAGCAGCTGGCCTAGACGCTGCTGCTGGCGCTGCTGCGGGTGCCGACGTCGTGGGCTGGGCTAGGCGCGGCGCCCACGGCACTCCCGCAACCCCGGCATCCATCGCCTCGTTGGAGAGCCTGTCCGCATCCTTGTTCTTTTCCCGCGGAATCCACTCGTACGTCACTTGGCGTGGGTCGATAACCCGGCGCGCCTTCGCTGCCAGCGACCGCATATCCGCATGCTTGATCTGCCACCGGCCGGACATCTGCTCCACCACCAGCTTTGAGTCCATTTTGACGTGGATCCGACCGGCGGGGTTGATCTCGCGGGCCAGTTCGAGGCCCGCCACCAGACCGGAATACTCCGCAACGTTGTTGGACACTTTGCCCAGATATGCGGCCTTCTCCCGGATGATCTCCCCGCTCTCTGGGTCGCGGACGAGCGCTCCGTACCCGGCATGGCCGGGGTTTCCCCGCGATCCGCCGTCAGCTTCGACGATCAGAAGTGTTCCTGGGCCGGCTGGAGGATCTTCCGGCTCCGCGGCGGCACCGAAAAGAGGTTCGTCCCCGCCCATGGCGCTCAGTGTCCCCAGTCGGCAGAACGGACAAGGATGCATCCTGAATCCGGGCACATAAAGACAGCGTCCGGCTCCGCCTTGGCGATCTCGGCAAGATCTCCAGGGCTCAGTTCCATCCCCGAGCCTTCAGAGCGTCCATGGAAAAGTCTCGCTGCACCGACTCCGCGCTTGGCGAGGGTCTTTTCGTACAGTGCCAGCAGCGACGGCTCGATGCCCTGCGAGAATTCCAGCCGTTCCTGCTGTACGAGCGCACGCTGCCGCTCAAGTTCGTCCAGCGCGGCATCCCGGGCTGCTTCGAGCGCTGAGAGTTCAGTGCGAAGCGCTTCAGTACGCTGCTGGACCGTCTCCAGCGCGGAACGGGCCGCTTCCATTCGCTCCATGACATCGAGTTCAATATCCTCCAGATCCGAGCGCCGGCGGCTCAGCGATGCAACCTCGCTCTGCAGCGCCGTAAGCTCTTTCGAGGTTCCCTGGCCGCTGTTGAGGCGCTTCTCGTCACGTTCGAGCCGTACCACCACGGACTGAACGTCGTCCTCGGCGCGGGTGAGCTCCCGTTCAAGATCACGCACCGCCGTGTTCGCAAGAACCAGTTCGCCATCCGCCGAGCCGACCCGCGTCTGAAGGGCGGCAATCTCGGGGCTACTGCGCACGGTATCGGCCTGGCGTCGAAGCGTATTCAGTTTCGAATCGTATGCCTGGAGTTCCAAGAGCCGCAATTGTTCTTCTGGTGCAGCCTTAGCCACGTGGTACCTCCGGTAAGTGGGCGAAATGCTTGTACCCACCTTATTGCACGCCGGTACCCGATGAGCAGCGCCGGGACGCCGCACGCCTGCTACATTCCGGGAGTAAGCACGAAGTCCCACGGATCCGTATTGATCGCACTGACCCGGGTCTGAGCTTCATACCCCTGGTCGGAGAGCACATTGTCCAGCGCTGCGGCTGCCGGTGTAAGCCAGACCCACTCGCTGCCGAAGTGGGAAACATCGACAAGGTAGGGTCTGCCTGCCACGGCGCCCTCCCGGGCTTCCGACGCCGGATGGTGCCTGAGATCCGCGGTGACATACACATCCGCCTGGCTGGCTTTGACAGCCCCGAGCAGGGAATCTCCCGCACCCCCGCAAACGGCCACGCGCCGCACCAGGCCATCACGGTCGCCTGCAGCGCGCACGCCGCCCGCCACCGCCGGAAGGATGGAAAAGACGACCTCGGTGAATGCTCCGAGCGTTGTGGCGGCCGGGAGGTCGCCGACCCGGCCGATACCCTCCTCCGGCAGCCCCTCCTCGGCGGCTACTAGCGGCTCAACATTCTGCAGCCCGAAGGCATCAGCGAGCACATCCGAAACTCCTCCGACAGCACTGTCGCCGTTGGTATGCACGGTCACCAGCGCACATCCTGCTTCGATGAGCCGGTGAACGGCTGCACCTTTCGGATCCGCGGCTGCCACCGAGTGCACCGGCTTGAGCAGCAACGGATGGTGGGCAATGATCAGCTGGGCTCCCCACTCCAGTGCCTCGTCGATAACCGCCTCGGTGGGATCCACAGCGAAGAGGATGCGGCTGGCAGGAGCTTCGGCGCGGCCCACTACCAATCCGACAGCATCCCACTCCTCCGCGAGCGACTCCGGCCAGAGCTCCTCGATCGCGAGGAGTACATCCCCGACGGTTGGGACGGCGAGCCCGTCGGCTGACTCTTCGGTGTGATCCTGCTCATCGGTCATAGAACAAGTTCTACCCCGGCAGGGACGCTTCCGACCAATTAAACCGGCATTAAATACCTGTCTCGGGAAATTCCCTCCGCGCTTCGGGAATCATCCGAGGACAGCGCGCATTGTTAAGAGCATGCAAACTTTCGTGCTCGGGGGCGGTTGTTTCTGGTGCCTTGACGCCTTGTACCAGCAGACGCGGGGTGTCACCGACGTCGTCTCCGGGTATACCGGCGGCCATACCCGGAATCCGAACTATGAATCAGTGTGTTCCGGTGCATCCGGTCATGCTGAGGTTGTCGCTGTAACGTTCGACGAGGATGCGATTCCGGCGGAAGTGGTCCTTGATATGTTCTTCGCTACCCACGATCCGACCACTCTCAACCGGCAGGGTTACGACGTCGGCACCCAGTACCGGTCGGCAATGTTCTATCAAACACCGGACCAGCAGCGGCTCTTCACAGAATCGATCCGACGCAACCAGGCGTCCTGGAGCGAACCGATCGTGACCGAAGTGACGCAGCTGCCGCAGTTCCATCCGGCAGAGGACGTCCACCAGAATTTCTACGCCAAATATCCCGGTCAGGGATATTGCCAGGTCATCATCAACCCAAAGCTGTCCAAAGCCCGCAAATATTACGCAGAATGGCTGGCCGCATAGTGGCTGCATCCCTCCGTCACTAGGCTGGGAGCGATCATCGCGATAATCGCGGGCATACGGTATGACCCACGATCCACCAACCCTCAAAGATAGGTTCCCATGGCACGCATATACGACGACGTCACCCAGTTGGTCGGACGGACTCCCCTCGTCCGCCTCAATCGGCTCACCGCAGGCCTTGGTGCTCAAGTGGCCGTCAAGCTGGAGTTCTACAACCCTGCGAACAGCGTGAAGGACCGCATCGGCGTGGCCATCATCGATGCCGCTGAACAAGCTGGTGCGCTGCGACCGGGCGGAACTATTGTTGAGGGCACCTCCGGCAATACCGGAATTTCGCTGGCAATGGTTGCCGCTGCGCGCGGATACAAGGTCATCCTGACCATGCCGGAGACGATGTCCACCGAACGCCGCGTGATGCTGCGGGCCTTCGGCGCCGAGATTGTGCTGACTCCGGGCTCCGAAGGAATGCGTGGCGCGGTGGAACGGGCAAAGGAGATCGTCGCTGAAACCGAGAATGCCATTTGGGCGCAGCAATTCGCCAACGAAGCCAACCCGGCGGTGCACCGCGCCACCACCGCCGAGGAAATCTGGGCCGACACCGACGGTGAAGTCGATATTTTCGTTGCCGGCGTCGGCACGGGCGGCACGATTACGGGGGTTGCACGCTATCTCAAACAGACCCGTAACAAGGCCGTTACCATCGTGGCTGTAGAGCCGGAAGCCAGTCCGGTGCTCACCCAACGCCGCGCGGGTGAGCCGCTCAAACCCTCACCGCACAAGATTCAGGGCATAGGCGCGGGCTTCGTGCCGGACGTGCTAGACCTGTCGCTCGTCGATGTCATCGAGCAGGTCAGTAATGAGGATGCGGTGCTGTACGCCCGCCGCCTGGCCAGGGAAGAAGGCATTCTCTCCGGCATTTCGTGTGGCGCGGCAGCGGCCGTAGCTGTGCGGCTAGCCAACCGGCCTGAACATGCAGGCAAGACCATCGTCGTGATTCTGCCGGATTCGGGTGAGCGGTATTTAAGCTCAGTGCTGTTCGATGGAATGTTTGACGCAGCAGGTCTGGCGATCTGAACGGCGAATAGGCCTGACAAAAAACCTGGCAGAAAATTAACGCGCAGGAAGAATTTTCTGCGGGTCGACCGATTTGCCTTGTTGTCTGATCTCAAAGTGCAGACGCGGGCTTTCGGCATCACTTGACCCGATCTCGGCAATTTTTTGTCCGCGCTTG
>DGBL01000136.1:0-7776 GCA_002384315.1 Micrococcaceae bacterium UBA4005
TCCTTCCTGGTGATCGCTCCACCTTTCTCCTATAACGCGTTCCCTGTCCGCATCAAGGTGATGCTGGGGATCGGGCTGGCGATCGCGGTATCACCGGCGACGGTACCCGGCTATGTGCCCCTCGATACGGCCGGATACGTCGGTGCGTTGACCATGGAACTGCTGACCGGGGCGTTGCTTGGTTTTCTGGTGATGGTGGTGTTTTCCGCCATCCAGTCGGCTGGGAACCTGATTGACCTCTTCGGAGGTTTCCAGCTCGCTCAGGCGTTCGATCCACAGTCGATGGTCAATGGCGCGCAGTTCAGCAGGCTGTTCCAGATGACGGCCCTGGCGCTGCTGTTCGTCTCGGATGGGTACCAACTGATTCTCGCGGGGCTGACCAACAGTTTCAGCGCGTTGCCCCTGGGCGGGGTGATCGACCTGGCCGAATCTGCCGAAACGCTCATGGCTGGGGTGACCGGGATGTTCCTCTCCGCTGTGCAGATCGCAGGCCCCTTGCTGGTCGTGCTCTTCCTCGCAGACATCGGCATGGGGCTGCTGACACGAGTGGCGCCGGCGCTGAATGCCTTCGCCCTTGGTTTTCCGCTCAAAATCCTGCTGACGCTCATCTTTTCGGCAGTCGTATTCCTCGCCCTGCCACGGATTGTTGCTTCCCTTGCCGACCAGGCATCGCGAATATTGACGGGGGCGCTGTAGATGTCCGAAACAACAGAGGAACGGACTGAGCAAGCCACCCATAAGCGGATGAAGGATGTCCGCGCTAAAGGTCAGCTGTCCAAATCCCAGGATGTCACCGCATGGCTGGGCATTGGCGCTGCGGCCGCGATGCTGCCGTTGACAATTGGTCGGGCCAGTTCCGCCGCCAACGACCAAGTGTTCACAGTCCGTGCCCTCGTGAACCAGCCCGAACCTGAAGTTGCCCTGGCTGCGCTTGGGGCGGGCATGGGTTCGATCCTGGACACGTTGCTGCCCATGCTCATAGTTGTTCTCGCCGTAGTTTTTGTTGGCGCCGCTGCCCAGGGCGGGATCCAGTTCCGTAAATTCAAGGGAAAGTATGAACAGTTCAATGTGGTGGCCGGAGTCAAACGGACCTTCGGCATGCAGGCCCTATGGCAGGGAATCAAGGCGCTGCTGAAAACTGCCGTGGTGGGTGCGGTCCTGTACACCGTGGTGCAGGGACTCGTGCCGGTCCTAATGACTGCTGGAGGGCTCCCGATTTCTTCCCTAGTAGAATCGGCGCGGAAGGGGATCGCCGCGCTACTCCAGTTCGCGATCCTCGCAGGCCTGATCCTCGCCGCTGCCGACGTCTACGTGGTGATGCGGCGAAACCGCAAGAAAACCCGGATGACCAAGAAGGAAGTCAAGGACGAGAACAAGAACTCGGAAGGCGATCCGCTAATCAAATCCCAGCGGCGTTCCCGCCAACTGAGCATGAGCCGCAATCGGATGATCGCCGCGGTCGGCGACTCCGACGTCGTACTGGTCAACCCGACGCATGTGGCGGTCGCGCTCAAATATGAGCCCGGGAAGTCTGCCCCCCGCGTCACGGCGAAAGGTGCAGGCATCATCGCCGCACGGATCAGGAAGGAAGCCGAAGACAAAGGCGTGCCCATGGTCCGCGACGTGCCGCTAGCCCGTGCCCTCCATTCGTCCTGTGAGATTGGCCATGAAATCCCGGCAGAACTCTACAGCGCCGTCGCCGGAGTTCTGGCGTTCGTCATGCAATTGAAAGCCCGCGGCTCGGCATCCGGTGTGCACACCGTCTCCCCCTCAAGCAGAACACCGGAAGGTAAGCGGCAATGAACATCCATCTCGCCAAACTCGCGGTACCCATGGGAGTCGTGGGCATCATCATGCTCCTCGTGGTCCCTATCCCGGCGCCCCTGCTCGATTTGCTGATCGTGACGAACATCCTGTTCGCGCTGGTCGTGCTGCTGACGACAATGTTCGTCCAGAAGCCATTGGATTTTTCCGTCTTCCCTTCGCTGCTGCTGGTCGCGACGCTCTTCAGGTTGGGCCTCAACGTGGCCTCGACCAGGCTCGTGTTGGGGGAGGCGCATGCCGGGGCGGTGATTGATGCTTTCGGGCAGGTCACAGTGGGAGGTTCGATGATCATCGGTGCAGTGATCTTCCTGATCCTGGTGGTAATCCAGTTCGTCGTGGTCACGAAGGGAGCCGAGCGGGTCGCGGAAGTCGGCGCGCGCTTCACACTCGACGCCATGCCCGGAAAACAGATGGCTATCGACGCCGATCTGAACGCAGGCCTGATCACCGACGTCCAGGCGCGTGAACGTCGGGCCGAAGTCTCGGCTGAGGCGGATTTCTACGGCGCAATGGACGGGGCGTCGAAGTTCGTCAAAGGTGATGCGATCGTGGGCATTATCATCATTATCATCAACCTGCTCGGTGGCATCGCCACCGGAATGCTGCAACGCGGCATGGGCATTATGGAAGCGCTGAACACCTACAGCCTGCTCACCATCGGCGATGGACTGGTCAGCCAGATACCTGCGCTGCTGATGGCTGTGGCGACGGGCATGATCGTCACCCGCTCGAATGCCGCATCGGATATGGGTTCCACGGCCTCGGCTGAGCTCGCGCAGTCCCGCACCGCCTTGATGATCGCTGGAGGCGCAGCTATTTTGATGGCGCTTATCCCGGGTATGCCCAAGCTCCCTTTTCTCCTGGTCGGCGCGATTCTGGTCTTCGCCTCCCAGCGCATCAAGGCGAGCGACGCCGCCCGCCAAGCCGTCGAGGACGCCGACGACGCTGCGCAGGCCGCTGGAGCCGCGAAGCCGGACCCAATAGCGGATCTGATGCAGCAGATGCGCGTCCATGCCCTCGAAATCCAGCTCTCCACCGACTTGGTCGACATTGTCTCCGGCGCCTCGGATGACTTGCTGGCGCGGGTGCGGGCGCTGCGGCACAAGATCGCCATGGAGCTGGGCATTGTTGTTCCACCAGTGCGCACCCGTGACAGCGTGGAACTGCCACCGTCAACCTATGTGATCCGGATTGCTGGCGTGGAAGCCGGGCGCGGTCTTGCCCCCGCAGGCCGCGTGCTGGCCCTGGGTGAGCATCTGGACGCACTTCCGGGAACAGCCACGGCGGAACCCGTCTTTGGGCTGACCGGGAAATGGGTGCCGGCCGAATTGAGGCATAGCGCCGAGATGACCGGCGCCACAGTTATCGACCGGGTGTCGGTGCTGGTCACCCACCTTTCGTCAGTGATCACTGACAATGCCGCACGCCTGCTGAGTCGTGAGGACGTACGGGTACTCAACGAAGGAGTCAAGGAGGACAGTCCCTCGGCGGTGGAGGAACTCGTGCCGACGCTGCTGACGCTCGCGGAAGTCCAGCGGGTCCTGCAGGGCTTGCTGGCAGAACAGGTTCCCATTAATGACCTCCCCCGGATCTATGAGGCATTGACTTTGCGCGCCAGGATATCGACGGAACCCGAGGGCCTGATTGAGGCAGCCCGGCAGGGCCTGGGTCCTGTTCTCGCATCCCGCTACCTCGACGCCGGCACATTGTCCGTGCTGACCCTTGACCCGCTGCTTGAGCAGGCCATGCTCGAGGGGATGCGTCCGTCTGAACTGGGAACCCAGATCATCCTCAGCCCCAGCATGGTCGAAGCCGTCGTGGGATCGGTGCGGCAGGCCGCCTCAACGGCGGAAGCGGCGGGCAGACGTGCGGTGCTCGTTTGCGCGCCAGCCCTGCGCCCGGCTGTCAAGCGGCTTGTCTCAGCCCAGGAAGGGGGCCTCCAGGTCCTTTCCTACCAGGAGGCCACCGCGGGCGGCGCCGCCATTGAAACGGTCGGTGTTGTGCGGGTTCCGGAGCAACTCACCGCATAGCGGGTGAGGCTCCAGCGCACAGGCAGGTCACTCCTCCGGACGGCCAACGGCATCATGGGATGAGTAGCTTGCATGGTCAGGCTCGAACCCGCTGAAAGTTTCCCTGCTGATGACGTCCGTAGCCGCATGCGTTTTTCGCATCTGGGCGGCTAGGGCCACAATGTCATCAGCTAGAGCCGTGAGCTCCGCCAGATGCTCCGTGTAGAGCCCAGCCCATGGGCCCTCCGGGGCGTGGCTGGCCAGGACCTGTAACGATGCTTCGTCCGGAGCGCCCCAGTCGAGGGCAACTTTTGATGCTTCCACGGTCCGGGCGAAAGCGGCAGTGCGCAATTGGCAGAGAGTCTGGTCGACTTCCTGCGCTGCAAGGTGGAACCAGCGCGATTTACCAGCCTGGAGGAGCAGATTCTGCTCCTCCAGCCGGAACAGCACCATGCTGAGCAGTTCGCGTTCCCGCCACAAAAGCGTTGAGAGATCCTGGGCGCTCATGATCCACCTCCATTGTTAGGCATGCAGCAATAGCTATCACGAAGCACGGACGTTTTTCGTTCTCCCATCATGCGACAAAACTGCGTAGAACCATGCATAAAGCTTTGGGTTAGTAACCTGTGATCCTTCGGGAGCGTTGTTAGGTTTAAGGTAGGCCCTCGAACGCTGGGGGTGGCACAAGCGCAGGGACCGAAACCTCAGCACTATATCTGGACGCTGGAACTTACCATCAGGACCCCGGGGAGCACATCTTGAACCGCACGGACCGCAACAAACTGGTTATCGAGAACCTACCGCTGGTGGGCTACCTGGTCTCCGACCTGTGCGCCAAAGCGACCCATTTAAGTCGCGACGATCTGGCCTCCGTTGGTGCGATTGCTCTGATCACTTGCGCAGAATCCTATGACCCAACCCTTGGAGTGCCCTTCGGAGCCTATGCGCGGCGCCGCATTACCGGGTCTTTTGCCGATGAACTGCGCGCAAACGACTGGGCCCCGCGGACGGTGCGCCGGAAAATTCGTGAAACTCTCTCGGTCCAGGAAACCCTGACCGGCGCATTGGGCCGGACCCCCACTGCGGACGAGATCGCGACCGCGCTTGGGGTGAGCCGTGAGGAGGCAGCCGCTACGCTTGCCGACGCGGGCCGGACGGTGAGTAGCCTGGATGAGACGCTTGCGGAATTCCTCGTCGCTGACTCCGACCAGTCACCGGAAGCGGAGCTGCTGGTAGCGGAGAAAATGGCGTTCCTGCGCGAGGCCGTGGCGGCCCTGCCGGAAAAGATGCGATACATCGTCGAAGAGGTCTACTTCCAGGACCGCACCGTCAAAGAGCTGGCCGCGGAGCTCGGATTGACGCACTCGGCCATTTCCCAGCAGCGCGCCGAAGCCATCAGGCTGTTGCGGGATGGAATGACAACCCATTACAACAACAACGACGACGCCAGCCAGTCATCCCCGGCTCCCGCGGCTGCTCCCCGTCGTCTCAACGGGTATCTGGAGGCATTGGGTCAGCGGACGTCCGGTGGCATCGCACGGTTGTCCCAAACCGGGCAAACACTCGAACCGGCTGTATGAGGGGCTGGTGAAGGTCTACCTTAGCGGTTCCTCCCTCGAGGAGCTTCAGGCCCGGGTCAGTGACGACTATGGCCCGCAGGCCCGAATCCTTAGCGCTGAATTGGTCACTGTAGGCGGCATTGGCGGGTTTCTCGCCAGACGGCACTACGAGGTGACCGTCGATGTTCCTGCGGAGATTATGGGCGATTCGGCGCACACCGCGATTGTTGACAGCTTCGATGTCCGCCCGCGCACAGGCCTTGCAGCCCTGTTGGCGGATGCTGAGTATCAGGAGACCGATTATCACAATGCTGACTCCCTAGAGGGTGTCTCGACGCAATCCGCGGAATTTGACGAGCTTGTCAACGAGCTGGTGAAAAGTACGCGGGGACCATCCGGGCGCCGCCGTAAAGCCCCGGCAGAAGCGCAGCGGCTGACAACCAAGGAATGCCCCTCGCTTGCGACCAAACCGGGTGATCTGAGCGTCGTTGTGGGCCTCGGTGAGGATAGCGTCAGTGTTGCGCGTAGTATGGCCCGACATTGCTTCCCGAACCTTGACGATCCGCCGGGGGTTTACGCAGCAGGCATGGGGCATGGGGCGAAAATTCCGCGCATGGCGGACAGATCAGCCGCTACTGCAGCCCGTGCTGTTGGAGTCGAGCGGCGTTACCCGGTCTTCGTGGCCTTCGGGCTAGGAGACGGCCCAGAAGTCAGGGACGGCGCGGCGAGACTCGCCCTGCTCGGCGCAGACCATGTGTGGGTAGCGGTCGATGCAAGACGCAAACCTGCGGACACCGCGCTGTGGGTGGGGCAGGTAGCGCGAGCGGTGGTCATTCACGCACTCGCTGTGGAGGGTGCGGCGTGGACTGCCTCGCCGGAGACCGTAGACGAGTTGGGGATTCCTATCGGATGGGTTGATGGCGAGCAACTGTCAACCGTGGATCGATAGCTGAACAGCTGCGTTCAGGTAGGGTGGAACGGTGCTCGTACTTACGCGTAAAATCGGCGAACAGATCCTCATCGGGGACGACATAATCGTCACCCTGCTGGATTCCCGTGGTGAAGGCGTGCGCATAGGCATCGACGCTCCACGAGGTGTCAGGATCCAACGGGCGGAGGTGATCCGGGCTGTCGGGGAAGCTAACCGCTCTGCACTGGAGGCAGCAGCCGATGCAGAGGACCGCCTGAAAGCCGCGCTGGGGTTAGCGGATACGAGACCCGAGGCGGATTCCTAGCCGAGCGGTGGGTCAACGGACTCTCCGGCACTGGTAGAGTATATTCCGATGCCTAGGCGAGGGAGTGGCCCCAGAGGGGTTCCGTTCCGTGATCGACGGTGGCTGGTGGGATGATTCCTCCGGTGCGGGACGCACCGCAAACGGAATACTCCGGCCTGACTATCGCGTGATCGCCTCGGCAACAGCCAAGAGTCTGGGCGGGCGCAGGTCCCCCGGAAGCCACCCGCCACACCAGGAGTAACCCATGTCTGAGCAGAAGCTCGCGGCCGAAGTCCGCACCGAATTCGGCAAGGGCGCAGCCCGCCAGGCCCGCCGTGCCAACAAGATTCCCGCCGTCATCTACGGACACGGCGCAGAGCCCGTGCACGTGCTGCTGCCAGCCAAGGCCACGACCCTCGCCGTGCGCACCCCCAACGCGCTGCTCTCGCTCGACATCAACGGGGAAACCCACCTGGTGCTCGCCAAGGATGTCCAGCGCAACACGCTCAAGCGCATTGTCCAGCACCTGGACCTGCTCACGGTCCGGACCGGAGAAAAGGTCGAGGTTGACGTCGCCATCCACATCGAGGGCGAACCGGAGATCGGTGCTGTCTTCAACCTGGAAGCAACCACGGTACTCATCGAGGCCGACGCCACCCACATTCCCGAGACCCTGACCGTGAACCTGGATGGCCACAAGATCGGCGAGCACGTTCACGCCTCGGATATCCGCCTGCCCAAGGGTGTCACCATCCTCACCGACCCGGAGACCCTGATTGTCAACGTCTTCGCCCCAGTAGTGCAGGACCTCGGCGAGAGTGCTGAGTCGGGCGAGGCGACCTCCACCGAAGGCGCCACCGCCTCCGAGTCCGCCGAGGCTGCGAACTAGGCTCCGCGAACTAGATACCGGACTGCCAGGAACTGCGACCACTCGTGTCCAGTGACGCGTGGCTGGTAGCCGGGCTCGGTAACCCCGGGCCCGGCTACGCCGGCAACCGCCACAATGTGGGCCAGATGGTCCTGGATGTGCTGGCGGCGCGGCTCAGCGGGCGCTTCAGCAAGAGCAAAACCCAGGCCGTGGCGCTCGAAGCACGGCTGGGGATCGGCGGGCCGCGGATTGTGCTCGCCAAACCCCTCACCTACATGAACCTCACCGGAGGCCCCGTCGCC
>DGBL01000136.1:7881-8919 GCA_002384315.1 Micrococcaceae bacterium UBA4005
GAAGACGCTGCGGACGCCGTTGAAGAGCTGATTCGCAACGGTCTGGAACCCGCCCAGCAACGCTTCCACTCGCCGATCAAATAGGACCTTCCCCCGCTAGGGTATTTGGACCCTAGTAGCGCGCTGGACCAGCGTGCATTATTATCACGGTCGATCAGGAAATATAGCGTCGACTTCCCGCCTCAAAAGACCGGAAAAGGCGTATCCTGTGGGGACGGAAGCTGGGGCGGGGTGTGATGGAACGTATAGTTTTGTGTGAAAATCAGGCGGACGGGAGACCGCCGTACCTGGTACGCGACGAAGCGTGGACAATCGCGGACCGGGAGTCATGACTCCCGGGGTGCCGGGCGAATGGCCGGTGGTTGGCCGTGAGGCTGAAATCGCCGTCCTCAGATCATCGCTCCTGAACCCTGGCAGTAACGGCGCCATTCTGGCTGGGCGGTCCGGTTCCGGCAAAACGGCGCTCGCACGCACGGTGGCGAAGAATGTAGATGAGACTTTCCACCCGATCATGGTGCGCGGATCGCTGCGCACCAAACCGTTGCCCTACGGGGCGCTGAACTTCCTCCTGAGCGAGCTTGAGGACATTTCCCTGGATAACACGCTGGGTATCCTGCGTGGGGTTGGGGAGCTGGTCAGCGAGCGCGCCAGCGATCGCCAGGCGCTGTTCCTGGTGGACCATGCCGAGTACCTCGACGACGGTTCCACCATGGCGATCGCCCATCTGGTGCGTGCCGGCATCGCCAAGGTCATGGTGGTCTGCGGGACGGTGAGTTCCGCTCCGCCCGAATTCGTGGACATGGTCAAGGACGGTGCGCTCAGCCGCGTCGATGTGCGCCCCCTCGGGTATGCGGAGTGCGCGGCACTGCTCACCGAAGTGCTCAGGGCTCCCGTTTCCCAGTCGGCTGTCAGTTGCCTGTGGCGCAAAAGCGGCGGCGTTCCAGCCCTGCTGCGCCTCATTACCGAACGCCACCTCCAGACCGGAGCGTTGCGCGAGGACGACGGCGTCTGGATCCTGGTGCCGGGAGCATCCCTGTA
>DGBL01000190.1 GCA_002384315.1 Micrococcaceae bacterium UBA4005
CCGTTGCCGGAGGGGCCGGCAGCAGGCAACGAACCCACCTTCGACGGCGGTAGCGGGACCGGGCTCTGGAAAGACGCGTTCCAGCGGTTGAAGGGTAACCCCCAGGCCATTGCCGGCGCCGTCATTATCGGGGTGTTCCTGCTGGTGGCTGCATTCGCCCCGCTCCTTGCTCCCTATGGTGGGAACGAGCTTCCCGGACGCACTTCGGTCACGCCCACCACCATCCCCGGGCCGGGCGAGCTGGACGGCTTCCTGCTGGGTCTGGATCGATTCGGCGGGGACTTACTGAGCAAACTGATCTGGGGGGCCCGCGCGTCGCTAATGATCGGCGTGGTCTCTACCGCGCTGGGACTGGCCGGGGGCATGCTCCTAGGCATCCTGGCTGGCGGGCTCGGCGGCTGGGTGGACAACGTGGTCATGCGGTTTGTGGACATTCTGCTCTCCGTGCCCAACCTTTTGCTGGCGGTAAGCATCGCCGCAGTGCTCGGACAGGGCCCTTACGCGGTAATGATCGCGATCGGGGTGGCCCAGGTGCCTATTTTCGCGCGGCTGCTGCGTTCGTCAATGCTTTCCCAACGAGGTTCGGATTACATTTTGGCGGCCCAGACGTTGGGCCTGGGCAGGGCCACCATCACCATGAGCCATCTGCTACCCAACAGTGTGGGACCGGTCATCGTGCAGGCCACGCTGACCCTCGCCACCGCCGTCATCGACGCTGCGGCGTTGTCCTTCCTCGGTCTGGGCGGCGGGCTTCCCCAGACCGCCGAATGGGGGCGCATGCTCAACTACGCCCAGGCCGAACTTGCGGTGGCGCCTCAACTCGCGTTCCTGCCGGGCGCCTGCATCGCGATCACTGCGTTGGGGTTCACCCTGTTGGGAGAGTCTTTGCGCGAAGCGCTGGATCCGCGAACCCGGAAGAAATAATCCCCCCTCCCTTGACGGGAGTTACCGCGCACGCCCGGCGGCCAGCGCGGTCATCGTGATCAGGACGCTGACCGATACCACCGTGGCCAGCAGTGGCGCCGTCCATCCGCCACTGGCAGCGTGGATGGCGCCGAAGACCACTGGTCCCGTTGCGGCGACCACATAACCGCCGCCCTGCACCATGGTGGAGAGCCTGCGGGCGTGCCGGGAATCGCGTGCCAGCCGAGTGATGGTAATGAAGATCAGAGTGATCCCGCCGCCCTGGGCGATTCCGCCCGCACTACACCACACCATCCACAGATCGGGCGCGAGGATCAGCCCGGCAGGCAAGGAGATCCACAACGGGCCCACAACCGTCAGGATGCCGCGCAGGGACATCCGCGTTGCCAGAGCAGGAACTCCCAGCGCGCCGACAACGGCGAAAATCTGGAACAGGGAGGAGGTCGCCCCGGCGCCAGCGGGCGACTGTCCCTGCACGTCGATGAGCAGGCTTGGGAGCCAGGCGGTGAGCGCATAGTAGGAGAACCCTTGTCCCGCGAAGCCTGCGGTAAGCATCCACGCAGTGCCGCTGCGCCAGATCGAAGCTGTCCCGGCTGCCAGATCCTCGGGAGTCCCCAGGGCTGTGGCTACGGGCGCAAATCGGAGTTCGGACAGCGGGGTCGCAGCCTCATGCAAGCCCACCGTCAAGGCCCACAGCGCCAGGCCAATCAGCGTCACGGAGGCCCAGGAAGCAGTTGCCGTCTGCCAGCCGACGACGGCGGCCAGCGGGGCCATGGTCACCGACGTCACCATCGAGCCGACGTTCATTGCCGCGGTGTACGCGCCCGTGGCGACGTTGATGCGGTGGGCTGGGAAATCTCGGTAGATGATCACCGGGATAACCACGTTCCCCACGGTGATTGCGGCCCCGATCAGCACTGTCCCGAGGAACGCTGTCTCCACCCCTCCGGCGGAGCGCACAACGGTTCCGACGAAGACTCCCAGCAGGCTCAACGAGACGGCCAGATGCGGCCCGGTCCGCGCGATAGTCATGGACGCAAGCGGGGCCAGAATCCCAAAGCAGAGCACCGGGATGGTCGTCAGCAAACCTGCCATCGCCTCGGACAGGCCCAGATCTCCGCGCACGTCCCCGAGCACGGGCGCGACCGCAACCATCGGTCCGCGCAGACTCAGCGCGAACACCAGGATGGCGAGCAGTAGCCACCAGAAGCTACGACGAGGCGCCCCCACTAGGATGCGATGTCCCCTTGGATCTTCAGCTCATTGCCGGGGATCGAAGCGAGGAGCTGGCGCGTGTAGGGGTGGCGCGGGTTCTGGAAGACTTCCTCGGAGGATGCGGCCTCGACCAGTTCTCCATCCTTCATCACGCAGACGTAGTCGGAGATCAGCCGGACCACGGCGAGATCGTGGGAAATGAACAGGTAGCTCAGCCCCAGTTCCGTCTGCAGTTCCCCCAGAAGTTTCAAAATTTGCGCTTGTACCAGCACATCCAGGGCAGAGACGGGCTCGTCGCAGATCAGCAGTTCGGGCTTCAGCGCGAGCGCGCGGGCAATCGCCACGCGCTGGCGTTGCCCGCCTGAGAGCTCGGAGGGATATCGCCGCAGGGCGCTGTGTGGCAGGGAGACCTGGTCCATGAGTTCGCGCACGCGCACAGCGCGTTCCCTGCCCGTCCCGCGCCGGTAGGTGTTCAGTGGTTCTTCGACAATGCGCTCGATCGTGAACATCGGGTTCAGGGAAGAATACGGGTCCTGGAAAATTGGTTGGACCCGCTGGCGGAAATCCCGAAGCTGCGCTTTGTCCAGGGTTGCGACATCCATCCCGTCGAAAGTCATGGTTCCGGAGGTCGGCTCTATGAGCTTCAACAGCATCCGCGCCGTCGTCGTTTTGCCCGATCCGGACTCACCGACGATCGCGACCGTCTGTCCGCGCGGTACATCCAGGGTGACATTTCGTACGGCGTAGAAGTCCTCCTTGCTGCCGCGGCGTCGGTATACCTTGGTCAGGTCCCGCAGTTCGACAATATTCCGCCCGGGCATGACGGGGCCGTCCGAGGTGGTGGCCTCAGGATTTTCGGCCGCATGCGCTACGAAAGCGGATTCCGCCGCGGCGGTGCGCCGTCCGGCGTCGTCGTTGTAGGCGCCCGGGCGCAACCGAACGGCTGCGACACTCGGTGCGGCCCGGACGAGTGATTGCGTGTAGGGGTGCTGTGGATCGTTGAGCAACTGCTGTGCGGAGCCGGTTTCCACGACCCGGCCACGGTGCATCACGACCAAATCGGTGGCGCGCTCCGCGGCGAGGCCAAGATCGTGGGTGATCAGCAGGACGGAGGTGCCCAGCTTCTCGGTCATGCTCTCGATCTGGTCCAGGATGGTGCGCTGGACCGTGACATCGAGGGCGCTGGTGGGCTCATCGGCGATCAGCAGCCGAGGCTGGCAGGCTAACCCGATCGCGATGAGCGCGCGCTGGCGCATCCCGCCGGAAAATTCGTGGGGGTATTGCTTCGCGCGTTCACCGGCATCCGGCAGACCCGCTGAGGTCAGCACTTCGATGACCCGCTCTTTGACGTTCTTCGGGGTGGCCATCCCATGCACCAGAAGGGTCTCAGCAACCTGGGTGCCGATTTTAGCCACGGGATTCAGGTTGGACATCGGGTCCTGCGGTACAAGTCCGATGGCCCGCCCGCGGATCCTTCGCAACTGGGATTCAGGCAGGGCGGTCAGGTCCTTGCCCTCGAACATGATGCTTCCGGAGCGGATCCGTCCGTTTCCGGGAAGCAGCCCGATGCACGCCATCGCGGTGGTGGATTTTCCGGATCCCGATTCGCCGACGATCGCCAGGGTACTGCCGCGGCGGAGCGTGAAGCTCGCCGATTCCACTGCGTGGATTTCACCGTAAGTCGTGCGGAAGCTGACCGCGAGGTCGCGTACCTCCAGAAGCGGGGTNNCCGGCGCGCCAGATAGTCGATTGCGAGCCGGTATCCCTCGATACCGGCACCTACGATGACAGCATCGGCGACTGCGGAAAGGTAGGAATGGTGCCGGAATTCCTCGCGCCGGTGCACGTTGCTGATATGCACTTCCACGGTGGGAAGCGCTACCCCGCCCAGGGCGTCACGGATCGCGACGGACGTGTGGGTGTAGGCGCCAGCATTGATCACGATGCCGGCGGCCGTTCCGCGGGCGGTGTGGATGGCGTCCACGATAGCGCCCTCGTGGTTCGACTGCAGGCACTGGACGGACCATCCGTGGGCGGCGCTGGCAGCGGCGGCGAGCCGTTCGACGTCGTCGAGCGTGTGCGTTCCGTAGATGGCCGGTTCGCGGGTGCCCAGCAAGTTCAGGTTGGGGCCGTTGATTACCAGGATGTGCGCGGAAGGTTCGGTCATGGGTTAACTATGCCCCACCGGGCCCCTCCGCTCCCCGCCACGCGTCCTCCCACCCCGCTCCGTGTCCTCCCCCTGCGACGCGTCC
>DGBL01000198.1 GCA_002384315.1 Micrococcaceae bacterium UBA4005
CATCGCTTCGAGCACCACAATCAGGTCCCCTTCCGCGACGGTGTCACCGTTAGCGACGGCTACCTTGACGATGGTTCCCTGCATGGGCGAGCTGAGGTCATCGCTGTTCCCGGCCGCGGGCCCGCCGGCGCGTGCCCGCGGGGATTTCTTGGCCCGTGCCGGGCCCTGGCGGGACTGCACTGATCCGAGCCCGGCGGGAAGGACCACTTCGAGCCGTTTCCCGNNGCGGCATGGAAGGGAAGCACGGTGGGCATGCCCTCGATCTTCATCTCCGCGAGCGCGCGCCGTGAGCGTTGCAATGCCTGCTCTCGGGTTGCGCCGGTGACGATCAGCTTCGCGAGCATCGAATCGAAATTCCCACCAATAACTTCGCCGGCCTCGATTCCCGAATCCACCCTGATCCCCGGGCCGCTGGGCAGGGTAAGGCTCTGGACGGTCCCCGGTGCGGGCATGAAGCCACGCCCGGCGTCCTCGCCGTTGATACGGAACTCGATGGAGTGCCCGCGCACCACAGGATCCTCGTAGCCGAGCCGTTCGCCGCGGGCGAGCCGGAATTGCTCGCGGACCAGGTCAATCCCGGTGACTTCCTCGGAAACAGGGTGCTCCACCTGCAGCCGCGTATTGACCTCGAGGAAGGAAATAGTGCCGTCCTGGCCAACCAGGAATTCACAGGTCCCCGCGCCCTGGTACCCCGCTTCGCGCAGGATCGCCTTGGAGGCCGAGTACAGGCGTTCGTTCTGCTCGTCCGTCAGGAACGGCGCCGGCGCTTCCTCAACCAGTTTCTGGTTCCGGCGCTGCAGCGAACAATCCCGGGTGGACACCACCACCACCGCCCCGTAGGCGTCCGCCAGGCACTGCGTTTCGACATGCCGGGGAGCGTCCAGGAAGCGTTCGACGAAGCATTCTCCGCGGCCGAACGCGGCCGTGGCCTCGCGCACGGCGGAATCGTAGAGCTCGGGGATTTCCTCCCGGTCGCGGACCACCTTGATGCCGCGCCCACCCCCGCCGAACGCGGCTTTAATGGCCAACGGCAGCCCGAAGCTGTCCGCAAAGTCCAGCACTTCCTGGACCGAGGCCACCGGGTCCTTGGTTCCGGGCACCAGCGGAGCCCCGACCCGTTCAGCGATATGCCGGGCCTTGACCTTGTCTCCGAGCTGGTCGATGGCAGCTGGGGGCGGGCCGATCCAGGTCAGCCCGGCATCGATGACCCGTTGGGCGAATTCAGCATTTTCTGAGAGGAAACCGTATCCGGGATGGATTGCGTCGGCGCCGCTGCGGCGGGCAGCTTCGAGAATCAGGTCCATCACTAGGTACGATTCGGCGGCTGTGTTCCCGCCAAGTGCATAGGCTTCATCGGCGAGGCGGACGTGCAGCGCATCCCGGTCCGGGTCGGCGTAGACGGCCACGGAGGCCAGCCCTTCGTCTTTGGCGGCCCTGATGACGCGTACCGCGATCTCTCCGCGGTTGGCGACCAGGACTTTGGTGACGACGGCAGGGGCTGTCGCGGAAATGGGCTCGCTCATGGATGTATCGGCTCCTCTAGGTCTCTTGGGAGCCTAGCGTGAATTGGTGGCAATCGCCCATGATCCATGGCCATAGCTCGTGTGGCGGGGGAATAATTTGTAGGTAATCTACAACTTCCAGAGGTCGGTGATGCTCACGCCCGCTGAACGTGCCAGTTCCCTCAGCGTTGAGATGCTCAGCCCGACGATAGTGTGAGGGTCACCGTCCACCCTGGTGATGAACGCTCCGCCCAATCCGTCCAGAGTGAATGAGCCGGCGCACAACAGCGGTTCCCCGGTGGCCACATAGGCGTCGATCTCCGCATCGGAGATCTGCGCGAAATGCACGGCAGCCGTGGCGACAGCGCCCACAGTGGCTCCGGAGCCGCCGTCGTCGGGGTTCCGGTTGTCCACCATCCAGTGTCCGGTGTGGAGCAGGCCGGAGGACCCGCTCATCCGGCGCAGGCGCTCGCGGGCCACCGCCGGCTCGTAGGGTTTGCCATGGGACTCGCCGTCGAATTCGAATACAGAATCGCACCCCAGCACCAGAGCATCAGCTGCTTCGGGCAGGGAAGCGACCGACTCGGACTTTGCCCGGGCCAGCAGCAACGCCGTGTCAAAGGAATCGAGCGCGCCATAGCGGCCCGCAACCTCATCCTCGTCAACATCCGAGACCAGCACCGTGTGGGCGATCCCGGCAGCGGAGAGCAGCTTAGTGCGGGCAGGGGAGGCGGAGGCAAGTATTAGATGCGCAGTCATACCAAAAGCCTATGCGAGCAGTGCCTGTGCCCGTGCCCGGAGCCTCGCCGGGTGGTATTCCTAGCCGAGGAGGGCGCGCCGCAGCGTATCCAGGCCGACCGAGCCCAACTCCAGTGCCCGGGAGTGGAAGGCGCGGAGGTCGAAATCTTTGCCCTCACGCAGGCGAACCTCGTCGCGGATCTGCTCCCAGAGCCGCTGGCCGATCTTGTAGGACGGAGCCTGTCCCGGCCAGCCCAGGTACCGGTTGAATTCGAAGTCCAGCTGACCCGCGCTGATCGCGACGTTCTCGCGGAGGAACCCGTAACCGGCCTCCGGCGTCCAGATCCCCGAACCCCACCGTGGCGGAATTTCCAGTTCCAGATGCACCCCGATGTCGAAGACCACCCGGGCTGCGCGCATCCGCTGGGCGTCGAGCATGCCCATGCGNNGCCCATCCCTCGCCCTGGCCGGAAACCCAGACGGCGTTGCGCCGCCACGAGTTCAGCAGTTCCCGCTGGTAGGTGGCGGTGGCAATCTGCAGGTGGTGCCCCGGCACGCCCTCATGGTAGACGGTGCTGGTTTCCTTCCAAGTAGTGAAGCTGTCCTCACCGGCCGGAACAGACCACCACATGCGCCCTGGCCGGGAGAAGTCATCGCTGGGGCCGGTGTAGTAGATCACTCCCTCCTGGGTGGGGGCGATACAGCATTCGAGGCGTTGCATGATGTCCGGGATGTCGAAATGCACGCCCGCGAGTACGTCAACGGCGTTGTCGGAAAGGTCCTGCATCCAGGCGCGCAGCGCCTCGGTACCGTGCAGTTGGCGGGCTGGATCCTCATTCAGTAGCCGGATCGCCTCGGCGACGGACGCGCCGGGGCTGATCTCCTGGGCCACCGCCTCCTGCTCGGTAATGATGCGGTCGAGCTCCTCCACTCCCCACTGGTAGGTCTCCTCGAGGTCCACCTCGGTGCCCAGGAATTTGCGTGACATCAGCACATAGTGTTCACGCCCCACCGCGTCCCGTGCAGGGGCGGAGGGAAGAAGGTCCTCTTCGAGGAATGACGCGAAGCTGCGGTACGCCGCCTGCGCGGCAGCGACCCCGCTCTCCAAGTCCGCGCGCACCGCTTCGGGCAGGTCGCCGTCGTCGGTGTGTGCCCGGCCCGGCAGGGAGGCGAAGAAGCCGTCCTCGCGCGCATATTTGGTGCATTGTTCGAGCACGTTGCGCACCTGGCGTTGGGCGGCGACGAGGCCGCGCTCGCGGCCTTCGCGGAGGGAACTGACGTAGCCGGCCAGGGCATCTGGGACGTTATGGAGCCGGCCAGCAATGTGCGTCCAGTCCTCAACGGTGGCGGTGGGCATCAGGTCGAAAATACTCCTGATCTGTTGGGCGGGGGAATCCGTGTTGTTGAGCTCGGCCAAGGGCAGGCCCGATTCGTGGATCTCCAGTTCGAGGCTGAGCCGCTCTCGCATGGCGTCCAGGGTGACGGCGTCGACATCGTCGGTCGGTTCCAGGTCGGCGAGGCGGATGAGCGTCTCCGCGCTGGCTTCGGCCAATGCTTCAAAACCCGCCGGGGAGAAGTCCCGATATTCGGTTTCCCGGCCGGGGAACCCCAGCTCTGTGGCGAATCCGGGGTCCAGTTGCATCAGGGTTTCGGTGTGCGCATCGGCTACGGCGTCGATGGCTGTCTTCAACCGGGTGGGCGTCTGGTCAGGATCGGTCTCGGTCTGTGTATTCACGCTTTGAGCCTATCCGCAACCGCCGCAGGGGGCCACAGCGCCGGTGGCTTAACGCAGCGAACTGCGCCGCCATGACCCAGGCCCGGGCCGGGGGGAGAGCCGCAGATGGTCGCCGCGAACCCAGCTGCGCGGCGTCGCACGCGCGGCGGCGGGAGAGTCCTGAAGGGCGTCCCCGAGGGCGACGACGACGGCGGTCAGCGCCGCCAGCTCNNCTCATAGCGGCATGTTCCCGTGCTTCTTGGCGGGCAGGGCGGAACGCTTGTCACGCAGGGCGCGTAGCCCGCGCACCACCTGGATCCGGGTCTCGGAGGGCGCGATCACAGCATCCACATAGCCCAACTCGGCGGCCTGGTAGGGATTCAGTAGCTCCTCCTCATACTGGGCGACCACCTCGGCGCGCGCTGCGTCGACGTCACCGCCGGCGTCGGCCACGGCTTTCAATTGGCTGCGGTAGAGGATATTGACCGCTCCCTGGGCGCCCATC
>DGBL01000210.1:0-287 GCA_002384315.1 Micrococcaceae bacterium UBA4005
AGTTGTTCATCGGGCTGCTCGTCGTCGGCGCTGAGGCCCTTGGGCAACCGGGTGGGATCGCTGAGCCCGAAGCGGCTGGTGTGCCGGACGGTGTCATGGTTCGACAGCACCCAGGTGCTGGGCGCTCCGACCTTGCCCGCCTCACGCAACGATTCCTCAATGCTCGCCTGGAGTCGTGTCGCGTCCCACCCGGCCAGGAGGAACCCGAAGTTGAAAGCCTGCTGCATCTCGTCAGGGCGTACATAGTGGAAGAGCCGTTCGGCCGGTTCCACCCAGGCCTCCGCAAC